>CAZJFM010000052.1:0-4180 GCA_964545365.1 uncultured Candidatus Competibacteraceae bacterium
ATTCTCCCTTCCGGCCCGGATGCTGTGAAAAGCCCGGAAAACCAAGCCTTAGGGCAGTGTGGGAAGCGGAGGCGGAGCGCAGCAAGCCCCCGCAAGCCCCGCTGCCCTTAGGCTTGGTTTGAGGACTTGGAGCAAGCAGCCGGAATTGCCGGCCCAAAAAGCCCATTAACCTTTTTTACCGTGCTTTAGTTTTAGGCCTCGCTTGGCTTAGCTAATTTTATCGAAAATTTAGTCCATGCGATCACCGCTACCTTATCTTTTGTTTCCGGCCCTTGGTTTGATTATTTCGGCCTGTGGCAATCCAAATTCTGCATCTATGCAACAAGACCAGGCCCTTGCGGCCATTGATGTTTCTCTCTTAGACAGCAATTACGCCCCGCAAGACTCCTTTTTTGAATTTGTAAACCAAAAGTGGATCGAAAACAATCCCATTCCGGCCTCCAAAAGTTCTTGGGGCGCCTTTTATGAGTTGCGTGAGCAAAGTTTAGCGGCCTTGAAGGAAATCCACGAAGATGCCGCTGCTTCCAAGGCTGCCGCGGGCTCTCCGGCGCACATGCTGGGCCTGTTTTGGAACTCGGCCATGGATTCCGCGGGCATTGCCCAAGCCGCTTGGACTCCGATCCAAACTTTGTTTGCTGAAATGACTTGGACCAAGGAACCGCAAGTGCGTGCACAACGCCTGGCAACGCTTGTGCGGAACGGTGGATCTGCGCCCGTATCTATATATGTGTACCAAGACCTAAAAAGGGCAGACCGCTATGTGTTGTATATGAATCAAGCCGGCTTGGGCTTGCCCGACCGCGACTACTATTTTAGAGAAGGGGAGCGTGCCGAAAAAGTGCGTGCGGCATATAAGAAATACCAAGTTGATTTACTGGCTTCTACAGGCATGTCCATGGAAGAAGCGCAATTGGCCGGCAAAAACATCTACGACCTGGAAATGAGCTTGGCCAAGGCCAGCATGACCTTGGAGGAGTTGCGTGACCCCTATGCCAGCTACCACCCAAAATCCTTAAAGGACCTTAACCAAGCCTACCCACAGTTGGACTGGACCACTTTATTTAGGCGGCTGCATCTTAATACCGACAGCCTAGTGTTGGGACAGCCTAAGTTCATGGAGCAGCTCAATAAGCTTATGGAAGAGCTTCCGGCAGAAACTTGGACGCATTATTTAAGGTTTCATACCGCCAATAGCTTTGCCAAGTACATGCATCCTGAAGCCGAGTCGCTTCGTTTTGCCTTTTATGGCACAGAGTTGAGCGGCAAAACAGAAATGGAGCCACGGTGGCAGCGAATGGTAAGTGTGTCTGATGAGTTGCTGCGGGACTTGCTAGGCCAGGAATACGTTAAAAAACACTTTGACGAGCAAGCCAAAAGCCGAGCCTTAGCCTTGGTAGAAAACCTAAAAAAGGCCCTTGGCAGCCGACTGAGCAACTTAGATTGGATGGGAGACACCACCCGTGCAGCGGCCTTGGAAAAGCTGGACAAAATGATGGTTAAAATCGGTTATCCTGACCAGTGGAGAAGCTATGAAGGGCTGGAGTTGAAAGAACAACATTTGGTCTTAAATTATCAAACAGCTCATGCCTTTGAATTTGACCGGATGGCCAAAAAGTTGGGACAAGAAGTGGATCGCAGCGAATGGTTTATGGGACCACAAACGGTAAATGCCTACTACAACCCAACGCTTAACGAAATTGTGTTCCCCGCCGCCATTTTGCAACCACCCTTCTTTTTTGCCGAAGGAGACGATGCGGTGAATTATGGGGGTATTGGCATGGTAATTGGTCATGAATTAACCCATGGTTTTGACGACCAAGGCCGCCAATTTGATGCCGAAGGCAACCTAAGGTCTTGGTGGACCAAGGCCGATGAGCAAAGGTTCAATGCCAAAGCCTCTAGGTTTGTGCAACACTACAACGGGTACGAGCCTTTGCCCGGAGTATTCATCAATGGAGAGCTGACCCAAGGCGAAAACATTGCCGACTTAGGAGGAGTGCTTATTGCTTGGGACGCCTTTAAAATCAGCAGCAAAGGTCAATCCGGCGAACCTATAGATGGATTTAGCCCGGAGCAGCGTTTCTTTTTAAGCTTTGCCCAAATATGGCGAGGCCACGACAAGGACGCCTATTTGGAGCAGAAATTGTACACAGACCCACACTCTCCGGGGAAATATAGGGTAATTGGTGTGCTTTCTAATTTCCCTGCCTTTTACGAAGCCTTTAAGGTAAACGAAGGGCATAAACTTTGGTTGCCCGACAGTGCCCGTTGCACTATGTGGTAAGATTCAGGGATTCCTTACATTTGCAGCAATGTTTCCTCATTTCGCTCAAGTGCCGACACCCATTTTGGAGAAAGCCGGCCGAATAAAACTCCTTATTACCGATTGCGACGGGGTACTCACCGATACCGGTGTGTATGTTGGTCCGGAAGGAGAGCTCATGAAGCGTTTCTCTATACGCGACGGCATGGGTGTGGAGCGTTTAAGAGAGCTGGTGGGAGTGGCATCGGGCATTATGACCGGAGAACAATCTCAAGCCGTAGCCCAAAGGGCAAAAAAGCTTCAAATGCCGCATTTGTTTTTGGGTGCCAAAAACAAGGGGGCATTGCTCAAAACCTTGTTGGAACAAGAACAGCTGGCCCCGGAAGAGTTAGCCTACATTGGCGACGACACCAACGATTTAGAGGCCCTTAGCTTGGCAGGACTCAGCTGCTGCCCCGGTGATGCCATGCCTATGGCCGCTGAAATTTCCGACTATCAATGCCTAACTCCCGGAGGGCAGGGAGCCTTTAGAGAGGTGGCAGAACTCATTATTTTCGCAAAACAACGTTGAATCAAAAACTTATGAAACCACGCGTGGTAAAAATTTCTAACAATCGTTCCATTGGAGATGGACAACCGTCCTACCTTATTGCCGAAATCGGCATCAACCACAACGGAGAAGTATCCATTGCCAAAAAACTCATCGACGCTGCCGTTGATGCCGGATGCGATGCCGTTAAGTTTCAAAAGAGAACACCTGAAATTTGTGTTCCCAGAGACCAATGGGAAAAAGAAAGGGATACTCCTTGGGGCAAAATGACCTATATAGACTACAAAAAGCGCATTGAATTTGAACGCGATGAGTTTTCTGAAATCGATGCCTATTGTAAGTCTAAAGGTATCGACTGGTTTGCATCTTGCTGGGATGAGCCCTCTGTAGATTTTATGGAGCAATTTGAGCCGGTGATGTACAAAATGGCCAGTGCGAGCCTTACGGACCTGCCTCTGTTGAGCAAGGTGCGGAGTACCGGTAGACCTTTAATGCTCAGCACGGGCATGAGCACCACCCACGAAATTGAGGTGGCAGTAAAGCATGTGGGTTTGGACAATCTAATGATTGCGCATTCTACCTCTGCCTATCCTTGCCCTCCTGAGGAGTTAAACCTACGCATGATCCACACCCTTATGGAGAAATACCCCGGTATTCCCATCGGGTATTCCGGACATGAAACCGGCTTGGCTACCACTCAGGCTGCTGTGGCAATGGGCGCCTCGTTTGTAGAGCGTCACTTTACTTTAGATCGCGCCATGTGGGGCACCGACCATGCCGCATCGGTAGAGCCTGCCGGAATGGCTCGTTTGGTACGCAACATTCGCGATATTGAACTTGCCATGGGAGATGGCGTTAAGAAGGTGTACGATAGCGAAATTGAGCCAAGAAAGCGCTTACGTCGCGTGAGTCTCGACAACGAATAAACTTATATAGCCATACCGGCGTTACTAAGGCATGTTGGAGAGCTTAAAGTCCATTGAGTGGAGTTTGGAACTCGTTGGCACCTTAATAATTATGGGTGCTGCCGTATTGTTTGTGGTGTTGGAGCGCTTGTTTCCCTACACCAAAGGCATCAGTGTTTTTCGGCGTGGAGCGTGGATTGATTTTGTTTGGTACACGCTTATTCAAAGTTTCTTTCTCAAGATTCTGATATTTGACTGGATTATTGCTCCTCTGGAGCATGCTACAGGCGTGGCTGAGAGCGGCTATATAAGCCATTGGCCGCTTTGGGCCATTGTGCTGTTTTTTGTGGTCACCCATGACTTTTATATTTATTGGTTTCACCGATTTCAACACAGCAACAAGTGGTTCTGGCGCACACACGAAGCACACCATTCGGTAGAACACGTAGATTGGTTGGCCGG
>CAZJFM010000052.1:4280-7230 GCA_964545365.1 uncultured Candidatus Competibacteraceae bacterium
TTTGGGACGGCTTATTTACCAAACCACCGGCCCCAACGCTTTGGGGTGTGGTACCGTTTTCCCAGAGGCTGGTTCGAACAACACGTATTCTCAGTGCACCGATTTCATGTAGGGCGGTTTGAAAGCACGCCTTTTGGCCATACCCTGGTCAATTTACGCAACCGTATATTGAATGGTTTAGGTCGCTTATTTCCAAAAGCTGTGCGCAACTTTTTATTCCCTCATGGTCCTTTGGGCAGTGAAGAAGCTTTTGGCCCTAAACCGGAGCTTTTTGACCGAAAAGCCGGAGTAAATCCAAATCGGGTTTCGTCGGTTGCCAAGGACAATACCTACCTTAGTCCTCAGTGACTTTATCGGCGTTTTATATTGTAGTTGCTGCTTTGTTTCAAACCGGTTGGCTCTTGGCAACCAAAGCCTTAAACAAAGATGCGTTAAAGAATGCCTTCCGTTCGGGAACGCACCTTAAAGCGCGGTGGCGCGGAATATGGCCACCCTTGGCCTACTTAAGCACAGGCATTGGCAATATTGCCTTTTTGACTTTATCTATGGAACATTTGCCGTCTTCGGTGGTATATGCCATGTGGACCGGAGTCGTTATGCTATTTGCGGCAGGAACAGACCGGTTGTTATTCAACAAACGGTTCAACCGCAAACAGTACATCTATTTAGCTATGGTTTTGGCAGGAGCCGCAGGATTAAACTTTTTAAGCAAAAACGAAGCAGAAAAAGGAATTGACAAACCTGTTCCTGAAATTGTAAATCCTAACGCGCAGCAATAAATATGGCTTGGCTCTTTCTCATCTTAGCTTCGCTTATGGAAACAGCATGGTTTATGTGCATCCGAGCCTTGAGGGAAGTGGATTTTGGAGCCCTCAAGCAAGGGCGAATGGAAGACTTTTTGGGAGATGGCTGGGCCTTGGTGGCTTTGGTAGGATATGGAGTATTTGGAGTTTTGAATGCCTGGTTTTTGTTTAAAGCCATGAAACACATTCCCTCTTCAACGGCCTTTGGGGTTTGGACCGGACTGGCACTAGCAGAAATAACCTTAGTAGATGCATGGTGGCTGGATTTACCTCTTAGCCTGGGCCATTTTGTGTGCATGGGCTTGCTGCTCTGGGGTGTTTTGGGGCTCAAACAACAAGACAAGGCAGACACGGGTAACTAAAGTCACAGGGAGGCCGGGAAGTCGGCCAAAGCCCGTACCTTTGTAAAAACCGCATAAATTATGTCTCTAGGATTTAGCCGGGTATATCCCGCATACAACGAACCCATTCATAGTTACGGCCCCGGAAGTAAGGAGCGCACCAAACTGCAAGCCATGTTAGAAGAGATGCGGCAGCAGCATGTAGACGTTCCCATGTATATTGGGGGAAAGGAAATCCGCACCGGAAACAAAAAAGTATTGAGCTGCCCACACGACCATCAGCATGTATTGGGTCATTTCCATGAAGGAGATGCAAGCCATGTGCAACAGGCCATTGATGCAGCACTGGAAGCGCGTGAAAAATGGTCAAACTTGCCTTGGGAAGACCGAGCCTCGGTATTCCTAAAAGCAGCAGATCTGTTGGCCGGTCCCTACCGTGACGTGCTCAATGCTGCCACCATGTTGGGACAGTCCAAAAATGCCTTTCAAGCAGAGATAGACAGCGCTTGCGAGCTTATTGATTTTTGGAGGTTTAATGTTTCCTATATGGAGGAAATATACAGCCAACAGCCCAGCAGCTCCAAAGGGGTTTGGAATAGACTGGAACAAAGGCCACTGGAAGGCTTTGTATTTGCACTTACTCCCTTTAATTTCACCGCCATTGCAGGAAATTTACCCACAGCTCCTGCCATGATGGGCAATGTGGCTGTATGGAAGCCCGCCAACAGCCAAATTTATGCCGCAAGAGTTATCATGGAAATCCTCATGGAGGCCGGCTTGCCTGACGGTGTAATTAATTTGATTTACGTTAGCGGTCCTGTGGCAGGCGATGTAATTTTTAACCACCGAGACTTTGCTGGCATCCACTTCACAGGCTCCACCGGAACCTTTCAACACATTTGGAAGACCATTGGTGCCAACATTGAAACATACCGTAGCTATCCACGCATCGTAGGCGAAACCGGTGGAAAAGACTTTGTTTTTGCACACCCTTCGGCCAATGCCGATACCCTAATCACCGGTTTGTCGCGTGGAGCTTTTGAATTCCAAGGACAAAAATGCTCCGCCGCATCGCGTGCATACATCCCCGAAAGCCTTTGGCCAACCGTAAAAGCCGGATTACTCCGCGACTTAGCAAGTTTTAAAATGGGGGGTACCGAAGACTTTACCAACTTTATAAATGCGGTAATTGACGAAAAAGCATTTGATAGCATTACCGGGTACATTGAGAAAGCGCGAGGTCTGTCTTCTAACGAAATCATTGCCGGAGGAGGTTACGACAAATCCAAAGGGTATTTTGTGGAGCCTACGGTTATCTTAACCAAAGACCCGCAGAGCATTACTATGGAAGAAGAGATTTTTGGCCCGGTGCTCACCGTATACGTATATCCGGACCAAGAAGTGGAATCCACGCTTGATCTAGTAAATACCACATCACCCTATGCCTTAACAGGTGCGATTTTTGCCAAGGATAGGCATACCATTCAGCACTTAACCGAGCGCTTAAGAGATGCAGCCGGAAACTTCTACATCAACGACAAACCCACCGGTGCCGTGGTAGGACAGCAGCCTTTTGGTGGAGCCAGAGCTTCCGGAACCAACGATAAGGCCGGTTCTATGATTAACCTTCTTCGCTGGGTAAGTCCAAGGACTATTAAAGAAACTTTTGTAGCTCCCACAGACTACAGATACCCTTTCTTAGAAGAGTAATGCTGTTTATTTGAACGATAAAAAGACCTGCCTAGTGTGGGTCTTTTTTTTGCACAACAATGCTCATTCACCCTTCACCATTCATCACTCACCATT
>CAZJFM010000052.1:7330-16847 GCA_964545365.1 uncultured Candidatus Competibacteraceae bacterium
TCACCATTCATCACTCACCATTTACCATTCATCATTTATCATTCATATTTCCCGCTTTCCAACCCTAGTTGTTAACAACAAAATGGAAGCATTATTCGTAAAAAAACGGCTGTGCGTATTTTTATGGAGTGAAAAAGATGGCATGGATTAAGCACCCTTGGCTTAGGAACCGATATGTTTGGTCTGGTTTGGCCTTTGCTGTGTACATGTTGTTTTTTGACAGCAACCATTTACTTAGTCTCTACGATCTTAAATCCAGGCAAGAGGCCTTGAAAAAGGACGAACGTTGGTACAAAGGAAAAATTGAGGAAATTCAGCGCAAGCTAAAAGAACTCAACAGCAACGAGGACCTGTTGGAGAAGTTTGCACGAGAAAGCTACCAAATGAAACGAGACGACGAGGATGTTTTTGTTTTGGTAGACAGAAGCGCCTTGGAATAATCAGCGTATGATTTGAGCGTTTTCGAACAGGTAGTTTCCGTTTGAACTTGACCAAACGGTAGCAACAAAGCGAAGGTTTTCTGAAGCCCAGTTGTCTTTTTTTGCAATGGCTACATCCAACTTAAAGCTTTGTCCTTTATTGCCGTTGTCGGGACTTACTTCAAAACCAAAAGCATTACTTCCTCCGGCGGCACGCAAAACATTAAGGTGGGTATGATTGGGTCCGATTCCTTCTTGAGGTGAGGACACCTGATCTTGAATAACCCAAACATTGGCTAAAAGTGTGCCCTCAACCTCTTCATGCAAATATCCGCGTAGGGTAAAAGAAAGGGCCTCTCCTTCGTCTTGGTTACGAACCGCCTGTATACCTATTCTGGCGCTACGTTCAGACTCAGCCTGTATAGCTTCCGTAAGTTCTGTTGCTGTAGTTAGACCGGAGGAATTAGCGACGGCAAAGGAGGGGATCGACTGCACATTGAGGCTGGACTGCAAATTAACCCCTGCAGCACTAAACAAGCTATCTTGACTTAAGGCATAAACAGATACGGGGATATAACCATCCGCTTGGTTGGCATAGGATTGAAAAATGGGAAAAGAAAAGGTACCACAGGAAGCGCAATTAGAAGCTGTAAAGAAAAAAAGTGGGAACAAACGGGTTTGGTCTGGGTAGCTGCAGCTACCATCATCTTCTCCGGCATTTGGGTTATAGCTTATGGAATTAGGGTCTGTACACCCCTTTTCCTCTCCACAGCCGAGAACGACGATGCTCAATCCAAAAGTTAACCAAACCAAGTATTTCACCATTATTACAATATACAATTTCAATTCAAAATACCGCGCCTAAACAGGTTTTTTCTTTCCTGAAAAGCCTCTAACTGTGAGGTTTTATTCATTTAATAAACCTGTATCTTCGCTTATGCCTATTAAGCGACATATGCTCTGGCTCAAGTTTTTGATTGGAGCGCTTTACTTGTTGGCCATTGGTTTTGTTGTGCTGCATTTTGAGCCCGGCATATATGCCTCCAATCTATTGGCCGGTTTATCCGATGGGCAACCTTTAGCTGACCTTATCAAAATGTCTGGAGAAGAAGGCGCCGGTGTTCTCTGGATCCTGTTTCTTTTTTTACTTATGCACTTAGGGCTATCCATAAAGGGCATCCTATATGTTCAGGCCTTACTTGCGCTTACTTTTGGATGGACTATTTTAAAGAAAAAACATCCGGGGCTTTTTCTGCAAATCCTGCTTTTATGCAGCCCCGGTGTATTGGTTTACTGGGCTTGGCTTAGCCCTTTACCCTTATTGGGCTTGGCTTGGACTGCCGGGTTTTACTTTTGGCGTAAATCGCCGGGCTTGAGCATTCTTGCGCTTGCTTTTGCTGCAGGGCTATCTTTTACAGGTGCTATAGCCTCGGGCGTTGCAATGCTCCTCCTCATGGCAGACTATTTTATTGGACTAAGTGCCGGCAAGACCAAACCCTTTACCTATGGTCTTGGCTTCCTTTCCATGTTGGCTTTTATTTGGGTTGGTGTTTCTGTACTATTCTTAAGTCCACATTATAACCATGAGCATCTGAGGCTTATAGATCAAGAGCCGGTAACCTATGGCCTTTGGCAATTGGCCAATGGCATGTACCCTTTGGCTATGCCCAAAATCGGTTTCGAAATGGTTTGGATGCAGCCCAACCTAAATCTTTTTTTCCTTACCCCTTTAATGTTACTTGTTCCCCTGAGCATCATTGAGTGTAGAGGAAAGCTGTTTGCCCTCTTGGCTGTTGGCCTTACGCTATTTCTTTGCCTTTTTCTTTCTCCCTATATTGCTTACAGTCAAATGCCTGAACGCGCTTCTGCCTTATCTGTTTTTTGGATTTGCGTTATCCTTTGGCAAGATGCTGCCCAGCCCTTGTTGGGAAAAACAAAAGCTTGGTGGCAATGGCTGGAACATAAAAGCCGAATACTTCGCTATACGGTTTTAGCTCCTCTTGCATGTTCAGGAATTTGGTTAAGCTATAATGCCGCTACTACCACGTATAGCCCTGCCAAGGAGTTAACGGAGTGGGTGCAAGACAGGTCCGATGCCACAAAAACCATTATGGTCTGGCCACAACACCACGCCTCCTTGTTATCGGCAAGGCTAAATCGACCGGTTTGGTCTCCCGGACGAGGCAACCTTATTTGGCGCAGAGACCCAAACCGAAAACCTACGGACATTGGAGAAGAGGAACTCATGAAACGCCTCCATGCAGACCCTAAAATTCAAAAAGAGGAGGGCTGCCTTTTAATTACTCAAGTTTTACTTAAAGAGCATCAGGTAGACGCAGGTGGTATTGTCTATGCTGACCAAAGCATTTATGTAAGGTATTTAAGAAATTGGGCCTATGGGAATGGCTACCAAGAATCGCTCTATGCTGCTTATTCGGTCCAGCCCAACCCCGGCGGCCACATTAAATACAGAGCGCCTGCTGCACGTAGGCAATAACAGAAAAAGCACCGGGCAACTACCTAAACCGCCGTAAGGCCTGTCTCTGTTATTGGGCTACCAGGTAATAATGACCTGTCCATTTCCGGTTTGAAAGCCGGGCGTATTGGTTTGGTTGGTGCCACTGTTGTAGGAACCTCCTCCTCCGCCGCCGTAATAATAGGTTGTGCCCCCTGCACCACCCCCGGAATACCCACCGCCGGCACCTGCGGCATGCATTGGGTTGCTGCAACAATTGGCACCGCCGCCGCCGCCGCCGCCATAACCACCATTTCCTCCGTAGCTTGTTGCATTTTTACCGCTCGGATTTTGAACAATAGAAAGCCACCCTTTACCACCTGCGCTTCCTCCAAAACCGTCTTGACCATTGGTGCCGCCCGGTGCATCGTTGAACTGATCGTGGCTACGGGAACCCGCCCCCGTGTTGGTAGTCACTCCATCTTTACCATAGTAGTGTGGCGCTCCATTGTTGGTAAGGGAAGAGCCTCCGCCACCTCCAGCGGCAATTAAGGGTTGAGCGGTTTGGCCTTGCACCCATACAAAGCTTCCACCGCCCCCACCGCCGCCGCCATTGGCTGTGTTTCCGCTGGTGGCGTCGTTGCCTTTTTGCCCAACAATAATTTGCAAGACTTGGCCGCCTTGCACGCTAAAGGTTCCTTGCATCCGGGCACCATCACCTCCCAAATCTTGAGATACCAAACCAAAATTATCGCCGCCTTGCGCACCCCGGCAATCTATAGAAATGCTGGTTACACAAGCCGGAACCGTCCAACTTTGAATATTACCGGTATAATTAAAGGTTTGGCTCCCCGAAGGACAATTATTTACAGTAAAGCTTAAACTGGAGGAGTCGCTGCAACCTTGCACATCCGTTACCACCAGGGTCACTTGATAGGTTCCTGCTTGCGTCCAAGTAACTGAAGGGCTGGCCGATGAAGAAGATGCCGGCGTACCCGAAGCAAAAGTCCAAGCATAGGTTGCGGCTCCCGGAACCGACTGAAAACTTACCGTGCTATTGATACTGCCCTGGCTCACTCCCGGAGTAATGGTAGGATCAGGCGCCGAATTGCAATTGCAGGCTACGGCCCTCCATCCGGCGGGGAAATAGGTTTCCTGGCACTCGGTATCGGTGTTGTAAATCTGCAAACCATGCGTTGGGTTGACAATGGCATTTCGCTGGGCCGTGGTAAGCCTGGGAAGAAGCAGCCCACCTTGGGTACTTCGAACTTCCAACATGGCATCGGAGCTGGGTTGCCCCGGAGTATCGCTGATTAGCACGCCTTGAGCAAAGCCCTGGTTTACAAGAAATAAGAAAGGAAAAATGAAAACTTTAATATGCATACTATTACCAACTAATTATAATTTCTCCATTACCCTGACGGTTGCCGGGAGTTACCTGTCCATTGGTTACTCCCCCAGTGTAGGCAGAGCCGCCACCTCCGCCGCCGCCATTACCTTCGGAGCTTCCTCCGGCACCACCATACCAACCGCCGCCACCGCCGCCGCCATCGCCATAAGAGCTATGGTTGCCTCCGTTGCCTCCTACACCAAAGGTGCCGGCAGTTCCGGGGTTAGAGGCTCCTGTCGCCGGTTGGCCCCCTCCGTTATTTCCTCCGGCACTTCCGCCACCACCGCAAAATCCGGGAGTAGTCCAACAGTTATGGCTTTGGCCGGGCCTACCACCACCCAAACTCCAAGCAGCATTTCCGGGGGTTCCTCCACAACAAGATCCGGAATTAGCACCACCGGCAGTTCCCTGGCCTCCTCCGTGTCCGCCATCTCCTCCATAGGAGTTTACATTGTTGTAGGTGTCTCCTCCTCCACCACCGCCGCCGCCGGCCACAATAACTCTATCGTTTAAGCTTTGTCCCCCTTGACGCACATCAGAAGCGCCACCGCCGTTTCCGGAATTGGAGGTGCCGTTTCCTCCACCATTCCACCCGTTTTGACCACCCACATAAACATGGAGTGTTTCTCCAGGAGTTACCGACAAGTCTCCAATGGAAGTGCCTCCGGGCCCTCCGGCACCAAAGTCCTGTCCTACTCCGTTTGCTCCTTGGGCACCTCGGGCCGTTATTTGTATAGAAGTAACGCAGGCAGGCACAACAAAGCTTTGGGCAGCACCCGTAAAGCTAAAGGTTTGACTGCCCGAAGGAGGACAGGCACTAACGACCAATGACTGGCTGCTAGAATCGCTGCAACCTTGGGCATCAGTAACCACTAAATAAACTTGATACGTTCCTGCTTGAGTATAATTTGCCGTTGCATTTTGGCCCGTTCCGGTAGCAGGTGTTCCCCCTTGAAAAGTCCATTGGTAGTTTTGCGCTCCGGAGGTGGCCGCAAAGCTTACCGTACTATTGATGCTTGCAGAGGATGGACTTATGGTAAAGGAGGGGTTCGGATAACTTTGGCAATTGCACTTTACGGCTCTCCAGCCACCGGGAAAATAGGTGTCGACACAAGAAGAACTTAGATTATAAATAGTAAGTCCGGCCGTTGGGTTCACAATAGCATCGCGTTGGGTTTGAGTCAACCTGGGAAGTAGTAATCCCCCGTTGGTGCTTCGAACTTCGAGCATGGCATCAGGATTCGGTTGCCCCGGGGTATCGCTGATTAGCACGCCTTGAGCTAAGCCTAGAGCGTACACATTAAACGCTAAAATCAGGCAAAATAAAGACTTCATAGGCCTATTGGTTTGGTGCAAGTTACTGCAGACCAAGGCCAATGGCAAGAGTAAACGAGAAAAATACGAGGATTTTCTTCCGCCCCGGATGGCAGCGGTACCCCGGCGAAGCGTTTTAGGCTGCCCTAGCAAAGCTTGCCGCGGCCCGGAGGGACCCGGCAAGCACAGCTAGGGCCCTAAAACGCAAGCCGTGTAAAGCGAACAGCCGGAATTGGCGGCCAAAAATGTTCCTTAACTTCGTTCAAAAGATTTACCCATGCGTTTGCTTCCTTTCCTCTTTGTTCTTCTTTTTGTCGCATCCTCCATCCAAGGCCAAGGTGTTTTGATTAGCGATGTTCCCGGTCAGGCCGATTCATCCGCAGGTTTGGAGGCGCGTTTTTCACAAAAGGGCTTTTTAATGCCCAGGCTCTCCACCACCCAGCGAAACGCCATTCCCAACCCTGCTATTGGTCTACAAATTGTGAATATAACCACCGAATGTGTGGAGGTATATTTTTCAACCGGCTGGACACCGGTGGCTTGTGCCTGCAGTGCGCCTCCGCCGGCTCCAACAGCCGTTCAAGTACCTGCCGCTTGCCCCGGAGATACTCAGGTGGTGTTTCGCGTCAATCCCATACCCGGAGCCGCTTCGTATCAATGGACAACTCCTCAAGGCTTGCAAATAGTGGCGGGTCAGGGTAGCGATACTTTAGTGGTGTCGGTATCGGGTAGTGGAGCTTCCGGGCAAGTGCAAGTAAGCGCTCAAAACGGTTGCGGGAGCTCCTCCCCCTTAGCGGTAGCCTTTGCTTTTCAAGGCCCAGGAGCCGGTTTCGGACCTTTATCCGGCGCTATTGGAAATCCTGTGAATTTTAACGTCACCAGCAATACGGCCATTAGCTATCAGTGGCAATTTCAGAGCGGCACCCCGGCCACTTCTAACCTGGCCGGCCCTAGCGTATTATGGAGCAATACCGGCAGCTACCAAGTAATTCTTCAAACTACCGACGCCAATGGTTGCAGCTCCATTGACACCCAAAGCGTGAGCATTACCAATTGCCCTCCGGGCAGCCAGACCTTTAGCTTTACCGGAGGTATACAAAGCTTCACCGTTCCGAACTGTGTGGGCAGCATTACCATTCAAGCATCCGGGGCACAGGGTGGCGCCAATCAAAATGGAGTTCCTGGCGGCTTAGGAGCCATAATGCAAGGCGATTTTGTGGTTTCCGGCGGAGAAGTGCTTCAGGTTTTGGCAGGCGGCAAAGGCCAAGATGGAATTAGTCAGTCGTATTTCAGGTCCGGAGGCGGTGGCGGTGGCTCCTTTGTATGGAGGCAAAATGGAAATCAGCTGCTGATTGCGGCAGGAGGTGGAGGCGGAAGAGACGTTGGAGGGTCTACCGATCAAATAGATGCAAGCTCCGGCACTACAGGTCAGCCCGGGGCCTTTCCTTCGGCATCGGCAGGAAATGGCGGCACCGGGGGCAGCAACTTTAATGGAAATGATGGCGGCGGAGGTGCTGGCTGGAACAGCAACGGCACCGGTACCGGCCCCGGAATACGGCCGCTAAGTGGAGGCCAAGGCGGCAGCAACAACCGCAACGGAGGTTTTGGCGGTGGTGGGGGCGCTACCAATGCCGGAGGTGGAGGTGGAGGTTACAGCGGTGGCAGTTGTGGCCAAAACAGCAATTCCAGTGCAGGAGGCGGTGGGTCCTTTAACGGTGGAACCAATCAACAAAATACGGGTGGACAGCATAGCGGAGATGGCCAAATCACCATCAGCTGGTAATCAGGGACGTATAATTTTTGCCCTTCCCTGATTGGTTTCAATGATGTATACCCCGGGGGCTTCTTCTCCCAATTGAGGCAAAGAAGTTGCTGTGTGGCCCGCTTGAACTTGCTGACCCATTAGGTTGTAAAGCGCCCACCTGCCGGACACCCCAGGCAGCTGCAAGGCTCCGGAACAAGGGTTGGGCATTGGAGCCCAATGACCGGAGACGGAGCTTAGGCCCAAGCTTGGAGGAGGAGTGGCCTCCGCATCCGAACATACGGCTCCCAGACCTTCAGCAAAACGCCATGCGGCCGGAATATCAAGCACATCCAACTCTTTTGGGTAACCCTGACTCGGAAAACTTTGTTGTGGAGCCCAATAGGGAGGTGCTCCCGACAAGTAGAGCGAGGCTTCGGGAATCTGCTCCGTTCCCGGCGGTGTGCAGGTACCTAGCACATTGTTTCCTTTAATGGTGTGCCCCTGACCTTGAATGGACCATTGCCCATAAAACACATTGCCGTTGGTTACTTCATTGCCAATAAAATGCTGCTGGTCGGTCACCGGAGTTCCATTGGTAACAAAAACCCCAAAGCCGTTCACCCGATTCCTAAAAAACACATTGTCGGGCCCACCGGGACCCCAATAATGGTCTACCATTATCATTTCCACCTCGTTGGATTCAAACAAATTGGCAAAAGGATAATGCCCATGCACACTAATGTCCGCGGAATAGTCGCTAATTGGCTCAGCACGAAGCACCTCCACCGAGTGGTTGTAGCCAAACACATTGCCGTTGGCACCGTATTTTACCATCATGGCATGCCGAAGGCGTCTAAAGCGGTTGTTTTCTACCAAACAAAGGGTGGAATGGTTATTTATGGTTACTCCATACCCGCGCGTGCCCGAACCGTTAAACTCGTAAGCATCGTGTATATAGTTATGACGAATGGTTAAATGCGTACTTACGTCGGCTATAATGTGGGAGCCAAGGCTCTTTTCGCTTTCCACGCCTTCTACCAAACAGTCGGCTGCCATACTAAACCGAATGTGGTAGCCGGTAGCAGCACCTGGCTGATCCACCCGTTCCAGTTTTAAGCATTGAATCCGAACCCCCGTGCGCATACGCAAGGGACGAGCCTCAGGCTGTAAAAGGCTGTCGGAGGCATATCGAAAGCCCTCTTCCAAAAACACGGTATCTCCGGACACGTGAACAATTTTACTCACATGTCCTACGGCCTTTTGTGCCCAAGAAGCCGGATTAGAGTCCCATGCACCATTTTCTTGACGAATTTCGGCATACCTGCCGGGCCTAAAACCGGTAGTATCGGCCACCAAAAACCAAGCTTGACGGGCCTGAGGCATGGCGTTCAAAGGCCTGAAGCCACCCGCTCCGCTTCCTCCAATGGTCAAAAAAGACTGTCCGCCTCCCTGAGGGTCAAACAACAATCGGCTTTGAGCGCCTTTCCCTTCCAATATCAAACTGTCCGGAAGTGCCAACGACCCCGCAAAACGGTAATCCCCGGTATCAAATAGTATGCGCAAAGGTCTGCCCTCCAAGCTATCCGGAATATTGGCCCAAGCGGTATCGTTAAACGTTTGGCCATCGCCAACGCCTCCTAAATCAGCAAAACGAAGGGTAATGGTACCGGTTGTATCCCAAAGGCGCGCCCCCGCTAGGTTCCAGTCCCATTGGTGCAGAGGATTTAGGCTTTGTGCCTGCGCAAATGAAAAAAGACTAAGGAAGGCAAGGAAATTGCAGAAGGCTTTAATCATGGCTAAAAATTAAAAAAAACAGAGAACTCCGGCGGTATTTTTCCCTAATTTCCCCTCATGAAACATCTTTTTCGGTGGTTTTTCCGCTTAATTCTTCTAGTCGCTCTCCTTTTTGCAGGCTTTTTAGGCTATATGAGCATTACCGATTATAGCCCAAAGGCTCGAGAGTCCGTAGCCATTCAGGGCCAAAGCCCCGAACGAATATTCGCCTCAGGCGATACCCTTAGCCTACTCATTTGGAACATTGGCTACGCAGGACTTGGTGCAGAAATGGACTTTTTCTTTGATGGGGGGAGCCGTGTACGTCCCGAAAAAGAAGAAAATAGCCGATACCTCCAGGGAATCACCTCCTTTTTAGCCCAACAGAGCTCCACCGACTTTGTGCTCCTACAAGAAGTGGA
>CAZJFM010000053.1:0-16796 GCA_964545365.1 uncultured Candidatus Competibacteraceae bacterium
AGCAAGAGCTGAGGAGGCCCCAGACCCATCTGGGGACCCCGGAAGCCTTGCTGCCCTTAGGCCCTAAGCGAGGACTTGGAAGGAGCACCGGATAAGGCGCCCCAATACCTTAAGTGCCCGGATGTATGTTGTGTTGCTTTACCTCTAGGTTTTCGCCAAACATAAGTTGGGCGGCTTGGGCAAAGGCCGGCGTCCACTCCGACACGAGGCACTCCATTTGGCTTTGTCCATCGAGTGCCGGAAGTAGGTTTTGGAGCTCCAAGGCCAGGATTTCTGCCGGATCTACGATTTGTGTGTGTGCAGGCAGCTGGGCGCGGATTTCCTTTTTGAGTAAGGGATAGTGGGTGCAGGCCAGGACCAAGGCATCGATTTCTTGCAGGGCCGGCTGCTTGAGGTAATGGGCCACCATGGCGCTGCGCAGTTGCGGGTCCTCAATGCCTTCTTCGGCAAAGGGCGCCAGCAAGGGGGTGGCCAGCGGTTTGACCTTTACTTGAGGAAACTGCTCCTGAAGCAAGCGGGTGTAAATGCCGGAGCGGATGGTGGCTCGTGTGCCAATAACGCCAATAGTTCCCTTGGGCCAGTTGGTTCCTAAGTGTTGTACCACAGGTCGGATAACGTCAAGGGTCGGTTTCTCCGGGTCGATGGCACGCACGGCATCGTAGGCATAGGCACTGGCGGAGTTGCAAGCGATGAGGAGCATGTCGGCACCCCGGTTGAGCAGGTAGTGACCAATGTTCCGGCTATAGGTTTGTAGGGTTTCAGGACCTTTGTCTCCGTAGGGCAAATGAAGGGTGTCGCCGTAGTAAAGCATGTTTATTTGGGGCAGGTGCTCGCGAATGGCGTGAGCCACGGTGAGTCCGCCCACTCCGGAATCAAACATGCCCAAGCAAAAGGGCTTATTCATCGGAGTCTTCCTCTGGCAGTTCGTCTTCTTCGTCGGAGAGCGCACCGGGTTCATAACCCATTTCTCGAATGACGTCCTCGGATATGTCGTAGCGGTCGTTGGAATATATGACGGTAGTGGTGCCGGCTTTGTCAAAGACCATGGCGTAACCTTTGTTGTCCGAGATTTCTTTAATGGCGCTGTACACTTTGTCTTGAATGGGGCGAATGAGTTCTTCTTGCTTGGTAAAGAGGTCGCCATCTTTTCCAAAGCGCTTTTTTTGCAACTCTTTGACTTCCTTTTCTTTTTGAATGATTTCGTTTTCGCGTTGGATGCGCATTTCCTCGCTAAGGAGGATTTTTTCGACCTGATAGTCGCGGTACATTTTATCGACTTCGGCGAGTTTGGCTTCGATTTCTTCTTGCCACTTTACGGAGAGCTCGTCCAGCTGTTTGCGGGCAGAGGCGTATTCGGGTAAGTTGGCCAAGACATAATCGGTGTCGACGTAAGCAAAGCGCTGCGCTTGCGCAAATTGGCTAAAAGAAAAGAGGACAAGAAGCAACGATAAAAAGCGCATGGGCTTAGGTTTTATCTGATTTTGTACAAAAATAAGGCCAGAATTAGAACTGTTGGCCAATCATGAAGTGAAACTGGCCTCCGGGGATTTCGCGGTTGGGACCAATGGGGTCGAGCCCCCAGCCGTAATCGACACCGAGCAAACCAAACATGGGCAAAAAGAAGCGTGCTCCAATGCCCACCGCGCGGTTGATTTGAAAGGGCGTGTATTCGTCGAAGGTAAGCCAAGCATTTCCGGCTTCTGCAAAGGCATGCACCCAAATTTTGGCTTGGGGGTTTGGCGAAAGCAAGAAGCGCAGTTCGGCGGTGTGCTTGTTGTAAATGGTGCCGCCAACGGCCCCTGTAGAAGTTCCATTGGAACCCGGAGTGAGTGATAGGTTGGGATAACCCCGTTGGGCAATGATTTCGCGTCCGTCTACGTTGAAACCGGTGAGGCCATCGCCACCCAAAAAGAAGCGCTCGAAGGGGGTAATACCAACGGCGGCATTGTACTGGCCCAGAAAGCCGAATTCGGTGCGCAGCATGAGCACCAGCTTGGCGTCGCGGTCGCCGGCACGTTTGTCTAACGGGATAAACCATTTGCCTTGGAACTTCCATTTGTGGTATTCCAAAAACTCAAAACGCTCTTCGTCAGATATGGTATTGTAGTCTTTGTTGTTGAACAAACTCCACGGTGGGGTGAGCTGGGCATTCAGGCGAAATTCCGAACCGGAGGTGGGGAAAATCATATCGTTGGTGGAGTTGCGCACCAAGCCTACGTTAATGTTGATGTTGTTGGAAACCCCGGAAAACCTATCTGCACTTCCTGAAATAAGCTGGTAGTCGCGTGCGTCGTAGCGCATGTAGGTGATGCCTCCCATGATTTGGAAGTAGTCGTCCGGCCAGCGCAGTTGCTTGCCTACGGTAACGCCTACGGAGGTGGTTGAAAGTCTGCTGGAGCTGTCGGTAAGGCCAAAGGCAAAGGAGGAGTGGTTCACAAAGAATCCTAGAGAAATGGGCTTGTATCCTCCTAAGTAGGGCTCATTAAAGTTAAAGTTATAGGCTTGGAACTGAGGTCCGGTAGATTGTGCGCGGATGGACAAGGTTTGTCCGTCGCCATTGGGAAGGGGCGACCAAGTGCTTGGGCGCAGCAAGTTCCTCAAGCTAAAGTTTCGGAAGCTTAGCCCTAAGGTTCCCACTACCTGTCCGGCTCCCCAGCCGCCCGAAAGTTCAATT
Organism: uncultured Candidatus Competibacteraceae bacterium; assembly: GCA_964545365.1. Taxonomy (GTDB): domain Bacteria; phylum Bacteroidota; class Bacteroidia; order CAIKAF01; family CAIKAF01; genus CAIKAF01. The sequence continues at coordinate 2,675 of CAZJFM010000053.1, forward strand.
TGGTCGGAAGGTTGTTCTTCCATAATAATTTCCAGGTCCACGTTTCCGCTTACAGGGTCAGGAATAGGTCGAATTTCGAGGGTTTGAGGGTTTATGATGCCCAATTGAGAAAGGGCTTGTTGGGTCCTTATTACGTCGGAGCGTCGGAACAAATCGCCGGGTTTGGATCGAACTTCCCGAAGGATAACCCGGTCGTTGGTTTTGGTATTTCCGGTGAGAATAATGCGTCGGATATGGGCTTGTTTTCCTTCGGAGATGCGTATTTCAAGGTCGATGGAGTCGCCTTCCACCAGCATTTCCACGGGTTGTATTTGAAAATAGAGGTATCCGTCGTTTTGGTAAAGCGAGCTGATGTCCAGGGCATCTGGATCCATGTTGAGCCGCTTTTGCAGCCTTTCTTGGTCATACACATCGCCTTTTTCAATGCCGAGCAGGGTGTCGAGCCTTCCGGAGGTATACTTTTGGTTGCCCGACCAGCTGATGTCTCTAAAAAAGTATTGGTTGCCTTCTTCAATAAGGAATTCGGCAAAAATTTCGTTGTCCTTCATGTACACGGTATCGTGCAAGAACCGGGCGTCGCGGTAGCCTTTGGAGTTATAGAGGGCAATGACCTGGTCGCGGGCCATTTCCCATTCGTATTCGTTGTATTGCGATTTGGTAAAAATATTGATTCGATTGGCGTTACGCAGGTATTCGGCGGTAGCTTTAAAAAAGCCGTCGGTGAGCACTACGGAGTCTACTTTGGAGAACGAGGGTTGCCCTCCCAAAAAGCGCAGAAAGTCCCTGTGCATATCTACGCGTGACTTTTCGACAATGGCCTCTTTAAGTGCTTTGCGTATTTTGGAAGTGGGCATCATTCGGTTGCCCTGAATATCGATTCCTGCAACCTTTACTTTTTGACCGCGCTGCACGTCGATTTGGAGGTTTACAAAATTGGGCGGCATGGTGGAATCGGAGGAGGTGCTGAAGTCGATGGTAGGGTTTAAGAAGCCTTTATCGGCGAGGTAATCTTTAATGCGGTACTCGGTCACCTTCATGAGGTATTCTGTGAGGACTTCTCCTCGGTACCATTTGATAAGGTCGGTGATGTCGTCGCGTTCACCTTTTTTAATGCCCGTAATGATGGGTTTAAGGAGTCTGGGTCGCTCTTTTACTTGCAGGGTAAGTGCCACATGGCCTGGGCGGGTTTCTCTTGCCAAGAGCTTTATATCTGCAAAGACCTTTTCGTTCCAAAGTTTTTTGAGGGCTCGGCTGGTTTCCTCGCCGGGGAGAGATATTTTTTGTCCGGCCCTAAGTCCGGAAAGGAGCGCCACATATTTAGCGTCTACCGCTTCGGAGGAGGAGCTAACCTCAATGGTGTCTATCACCACATCTAAGGGCAGGGCATAATCGACCGGAAAACTTCCCTTGGATTGGCCATGAAGGGGAGCTGTGCTGCCAAGGATGCCGCTGAGCAGAAGAATATAAAAATAGCGTAGAAGCATTAGTGCACAAGCATTTGATCGCTAACAAGTCCGAAGCGTCGTTCTCTTTGTTGGTAGTTTACGATAGCTTCAAAGAGGTCTTCGCGTGTGAAATCGGGCCACAGTTTGGGCGTAAAATAAAGTTCGCTGTAAGCAATTTGCCAAAGCAGGTAGTTGCTGATGCGCAATTCTCCACTGGTTCGAATGAGGAGTTCGGGGTCCGGGTATTGTGCGGTGCATAGTTCTGCCTGGAAAAGCGCTTCGGAGATTTCGTCGGGTTTAATCAGCCCTTGGGCCACCTTGTCGGCCAACTGTCTTGTAGCGTGCAAGATTTCCCAACGAGCGCTGTAAGAAAGAGCCAAAATTAGGTGCATTCCAGTGTTTTGGCTGGTTTCGTCTATGGATTTTTGAAGTTGAAGGCGGGCTTTTTCCGGCAACTGTTCTAGGTTCCCAATGGCCTGAAGCCTAATGTTGTTTTGGTTTAGGGTCGGTGTTTCTTTATGTATAGACTTCACCAGCAGCTCCATTAGAGCTTTTATTTCGCCGGCCGGTCTTTTCCAGTTTTCGGTAGAAAAGGTATACATAGTCAGAAACTTAACGCCAATTTCTGAGGCACCTTCTACGGTTTCGCGTACGGCTTTAACCCCAATTTTATGACCAAAGGTCCGCAGGCGGCCTTGCTTTTTGGCCCAGCGACCGTTGCCGTCCATAATTATGGCAATGTGCTCGGGCACGTTATTTTTATCTATTTGCGTTTTAAAATCCATAGCCATTAACGTCGAGCTTTTCGCCAGCCTACGCCACTGTAGCAGATGTTGGGATCATTGAATTTATAGACCAAAGATACGTGGAAAAAGCCATACCAGTCTAAGTCGTTGGGAGTACCTCTTTGATAAAAGGTGTTAGGCATGGGGCCATTGTAGTCCGAAATAGACTGATCTGAAAGTTCAGCGGCTATTTGACCCGCAATTAGGGTAATTTCGCCCAAGTCGCCATAGGTGGTACTTACGTCGTCCAAGTAATCGGTAAAGGTCATCCGCATTTGGTACTCGGTCATAAGCGTCCAGCGATCGTTAAGCATAAATTTAAAGCCAAGCCCAAAGGGAATGGCAATGCTCCAGGTGGCGTATTCTTCCCGATCCGGAAAGGTAGGCGTGGTTTGTCCTTCGGTTTCTAAGGCAGAAAGAGGAATAAGCTCTCCGTTGTAATTGGCTTGAGGCGAAAACATAAAACCGGCCAATCCTAAGGAAAGAAAGGGCGTCCAATCGCGCCCGGAATTTTTTCCCGGTTTAAAGGGAAAAAAGTTAAACTCGCCAATAAGGTTTAATTCGTAGATGTCGCTCTCAAAATGAAGGTTGCGTTTGGTTTGAAAATCGTAGACTCCTAACGAATCTGCGGCACTAATGCGGCCGTATAGCAAACCGGCCCTAAGGCTCCAGTGCCAGTCAAAATTTCTACGATAAAAAGCATGGCCTCCCGGGTGCGGCGATTGCCAATGCACCGTTGGGTTTACATCACCAACATAATAGGTGAGCCCGGGCCCAATGCCAAATTCATGGGTTTGGCCCTGCAGGGAGTAGCTCAAAAAAAAGCAGGCCGCCCATCCGAAGCAGCCTTTAAGCATCGTGTTCACGCGCATAGACTATCTCGGATAAACGGCCAACATGTCAAAAAAGTATCTGTTGGCCTTACTTTAATTTATTTCGGATACTTTGGCTTAGAATTGTCAAAAATACCAAGGTTCCAGCACAAGTTAAATTGAAGGTACATGTACACATCGTTGTCTTGTGGGTTGCCGCGCTGCTGACCTACTCCAAAGGTTGGGGTTTCGCCGGGAAACTCTGGGTCGGTATAATAGGCCTGCGTGTAGTAAGATAGTTCGGCGGCAATGGGGTCTTCAAAAAGTGCCGGATTCACGTAAGTGGAAGAAACGTCGTCCATATAGTCGGTAAAGGAACGACGATATGAGAGTTCTACATTTAGATTGATGTCGTCGGTAATGCGGAACGCAAAACCAACACCTAATGGCAAAGCCACCTGGACACGGCTGTAAGGGTCACGGGTAGGCAACACGAACTGGCCCTCGGTGCCCAAAGGCTGCAAGCTGTAGGAAATACCGTTGGAAGGAGCAACTGCTGTAGGGTCAAACCAAAAACCGTTAATGCCGGTAAATACATATCCTAAAACAGGACGGCCACCGCGGCCGCGGACGCCTCTACGTCGGTAACGACCTTTTTGAGGCAGATCAGGCAAAAAGTAAAATTCAGCTTGAAGCCCCCAGTCCATTACATGGCTTCTGAAGCTAAGGTTACGGTCATTTCTTGCGTCGTCTTGGGTCCAAGCATCATCACCGGTAATCCAACCATAATTTAAAAAGACTTTGGTGCCTACCCAACGGTGCCATTGATAACGAGCTCCAATTTGAAAATTAGGGCGAATGGCTTCCCACTCCCAGTCGGCAAGAAAGGAGCGGCCAATATCGTTGGCGCCACCCAAATCGCCCAGAAAGTTCATCATGCCCACACCCGTAACAATCTGTAGATTGTCAAGCCAATTCACTTGGCTTTTATATCTACGAGATTGGCCGGAAAGTGTGGCACTTCCTAGTCCTATGAGCAATACAAAAAGCAAAAAGCGCTTCATGGTGAATTCAAATTAGCTGGTGTCTTATCAACCGGGTTTGGAGTCAAAAGTAAGACTTTTTTTCCAACAATCGATGAACAGTTAATTTCTCGCATCTTTGCCCCATAAAAGTTTGTTTCTCAGCGTATCTAAGTAATGTACCGAAGGTAATTGGATAAATTGAACCGCAAAGGGCGCCCGCTTTATGCTGAGCGCGGTGCCTTCGTTTAAAGAATAGCTCCTACTGTCCAAGGAAACCAGGTATTCTTTGTTTCTGGAATAGGCCTCCAAACGTATGGTGGCATGGTCCGGTATTACAAAGGGGCGTTGGGTTAAGTTATGCGGGGCAATGGGCGTTAGTGTGATGGTGGGGCAGGCTGGGTGAACAATGGGGCCGCCACAGCTTAGTCCGTAACCGGTAGAGCCGGTGGGGGTGGAAATAATCAGCCCGTCGGCCCGATACGTGTTGAAAAACTCTTCGTTTAAGTAGCACCGAATCTCAACCATAGAAGCGGTGTCTTTTTTCATTACCGTAATCTCATTCAAGGCATAGGCCTGTTCTCCAAGTCCTTTGCCGGCCACCTCGGCCATAAGCAAACTCCTTTTTTCCAAACTGTAAGCACGCTTGGCAAGGGCCGTTAAAGCATCCTTGAATACCTCTCGCGAAATGGGCGACAAAAACCCCAGCCGGCCCAAATTAAAACCAAGCATGGGTATGCCACTGGAACCAACCACCAACATCGCCTCCAGCATGGTTCCGTCGCCCCCTAAACTTATCAGGGCATCTGCATCTTGTGGCACCGTACTTTTTTCAAAGGTGTCCACCTCAAGTTCCAGGCCATAGACCCTTTGCAGGTAGGCTTTATAAGGGCCAAACATTAAGGCCGTGGTGTTGTGTTTCCGCAACCAATCCAATAGCTCCGGAAGTAAATTCCGGTGCTCCGGTTGAACAATGCGTCCAAAGAGTAAAATTTTCATGGCGCAAATTTTGGCTCAAGATAACCATTGCAGCGGCAAGTACACTATTGGCCAATATGCACCGCAGGCCCTAAAAACTTTGGCTGGGTTCCCCAAAGCAAATCCAAGACCATTTTAAACCGGGCCAGTTTTTCACGCAACCACATCCTAGGGCTCATAGCTACCGATTGTGCATCAAAGCTTTCGGCGTCCATGCCTAAGTATCGTGCAATATGTACGGCACGAGCCGTATGAAAACCTTGACTTACAATTAAAAACCTTTGTTGACCAAAAACGGCACGGCATCGAATTACCGAATCCAAAGTCCTAAACCCGGCATAGTCCAAATAAATGCGTTCGGCAGGAATGCCCCTGGCCACCAAATCACGCTTCATGGTCTTTGGTTCGTTGTAATACACGCTTCCATTGTCGCCGCTCAACAGCAAATAATTTACTTTCCCTGACTTATATAGGGCCTCTGCTGCCTCCAAGCGGTATTGGTAATACATGTTTATTCTGCCGTTGCCAAGGTTTCGGCCGGTGCCAAGCACCAATGCCACATCAAAACTCCCCGTTTGTTCTAAGCTTTGGTGACGGAAAGAGGCATACCTGTGCCTAACCCAAGCGTCTGAAGCAAAAATCAAAAGCCCCAAAGCCAAGCCAAACAGGCCCGCCCATTTTACCAAACGCAGCACCCATCGTTTCATTCAATTAAGCTACACCAAAAATTGTGCCGTCCATGGCCTCGCCTTGCCTCTCTTCGTTCACAAACAAAGCGCGCCCTTTTTGTTTAGCCCCTTGGCAGGTCTTTTGGTCTGATTATATTGCCGTTACATCGTTGCGGCACTAAGCGGTAAAAAACAAAGTTTACTTTTCTTATGCTTGCATGGCTCTTGATGCACAGGAAAGCCTGCCCAGAGGTTTTGCCAGGGTCTTAGTCTTGAAAACAAATTGCGCCAAAAGGCTCCATCTGTTTTGAGGCAAGGCGCCAGGATTTACCACTTCGCCGCATAAAGGTTGCCGGAAAAGGAGCTCACCAACCGTCTTTTGTTACAAAAATTGGTCACCCCATTTCATGCGTACTTCATTCACAATGTTTTTCACTTTTTGCTCATCGCGAATGTGGCATATGAGCAATACCCCATCGCGCTCAGCCACAATGAGGTCTCGAACGCCCTGCAATACCACCAACTTGTCGTTGGGCATATGTACCATGCAGCTTTCGGTATCTTCTACTAAAATCCGATTGCCTACCAGCCTATTGCCGGTTCCTTCGTTTTGAGAGACCTGGAGCAGCGACCCCCACGTGCCTAAGTCGCTCCATCCCAAATCGGCCTCAATCACATAAACCACCTCGGCTTTTTCCATTACCGCATAGTCCACAGAATTGTTTTTTACCATGGAATAAGCTTTGCGAAGCCTGGCAGAGGAAGCTTCGCCTTCGGGCGCTTTGGCCCAGTCTTCAAATATTTGGGCATCCTCGGGCTGGTGGGTTTTGTAGGCGCTTAAAAACAGTTCCACCGGCCAAATAAAGTTGCCGGAGTTCCATAAAAACTCACCGCTGTTTAAAAAGCTTTTGGCAAGCTCTTCGTTGGGCTTTTCGGTAAAGGTCTTTACTCGAAACATGTGCGGTGTGCTCGGTTCTTCCCCATCTTTTTGTATGTACCCATACCCGGTGTCGGGTCGGCTTGGTTTTATGCCAAGGGTGACCATAGCATTGGAATTTTCGGCAAAGCCATAGGCCAGATTCAGGGTTTTGCTAAAGGCCTCTTCGCGGGTAATGAGGTGGTCGGCGGCAAAAACCCCCATGGTGGCATTGGGCTGGCGTTTGGCAATCACCTGCGCAGCATAAGCAATGCAGGGTGCCGTGTTTTTTCGCATGGGCTCCATCAGCAAATTCCCAGCCTGAAGGTCAGGCAATTGCTCTTTTACCAAATGGCCGTAGTCTTCGTGGGTAACCACCAAAATATGAGCAGCCTCAAATTGATGCTCTAGTCGTCTCCATGTAGCTTGGAGCAAGGACTCTCCAGTGCCTAAGACGTCAATAAACTGCTTGGGGTAATTCTTTCTGGAAAGTGGCCAAAAGCGAGATCCAATCCCTCCGGCCATAATAACGGCATATCGTGCACCCATAATTGACGTTTAATAGGTACAAACATACAACCCCAAACAAGGGTTTCCAATCCCGTGTTTTTAATAGCTAGGCTTTGGCTGCCAGCCGGGCTATCCCCGCTAGCTTTTGTGCCCAAGGCTGGCAGACCATCCGGCTCCGGGAGTTCGCTGCGCTCCACTTCCTCGCTCGGTGGCCTGCCGCCCATGTCCCAAAAGGCTGGCTGGCTCTATCCCTGGCAGGTGCTCCGAAAACCTATTCCGTATTGGGCCTAAATACAATTCTTTCGGGAGCCATACCCTCGGCTCTAAGCAAGTAAATGCCGGGCGCCAAGCCTTTCGGAGCTATACATCCTGCGTCTTTCTGGGCAGTTCCCTCCCATAGCGTTCGGCCTTGCAGGTCTTGTAGGACTAGCTTTTGACCCTCCTTAAGCGTTTCGTTGCAAATACGTTGTTCAAAGGGGTTCGGATACCAAAAGCTTGTATACTTTTTGGACTCATCAATGCCCACAGGAAGCTGAAGCACCAAGGTGTCTAGCTTGCTAATACAGCCTTGAGCGTCGGTCACTTGCCAAAAATAAGTCCCGGGGCAAAGTCCGCTTGTTGTTGTATCGGTTTGGTTGGTCGCTCGGGTCCATACAAAGGAGTAAGGAGCAGTTCCCCCCTGCGCAGACCATTGCAGGTGGTAAGGGCAATTGCCACTCATGTCTTGCCAAACGGTGTCAATCTGAGCCGAAGGAAAGTCCACAAGGAGGCTATCCATCCACCCCTTGCCGGGAAAAAGTACGGTGCCACTTCCTGTTTCTTTGGAGTAAAGGGGGCGCACCAAGAGTTGATAATGGCCGGGCTGGGGAAGCAGAGCTAAAGCCTGTCCTCCCCCATAAGGATAGGTGCCCAATTCCACGTAGGATTCTTGGCCTTTTCGCACCGCCACTTGAATGCTATGGGGCGGATTTTGCATACCTACAGACCAAAAAAGAGATAGACTGTCGCAACTAACCGCGGCTTGTACCGGCCCCATCCCCTCAAAATGATGAAGCCTAAGGCTTGGATCTCCCATTAAAGCCAGGTGCACACCGCGCAGGCCGGCCGGATTTCCGTAAGCAAAATCAGGTCCATTGGCACTTTGCCTAAATGCCTCTCCAATGGTTTCTCCGCTACCCATATAGTGCATGTATACGTAGGGGCGTCCCGACCAAATGTTGGTAAGCCCAAGGCCTTTGGATGCCAAAGGAGCACGCAAAAAGGCATTGCTGTTGTCCCAGTCCCCAAAATAGCTTCCAAACAGCATGTTAAACACAATGGCCAAACTGTCCGAAGCAAATCCATTGCTGTTGCCGACCCCTCCGGCGGAAGTATAAGTACCTGCTCCACAACCATAACCCCAAAGGGCGCCATTGGCTTGGCCGGTTCCAAAAAAGTCGGCTTCTAAAATACGCTGAGGGCCAAACAGCGCATCAAACCCACGCCAAGCCGGGGCAGAAAAGCCCTCAGTAAAGCTTTGGAAATTATCGTCTATTACCCCCAGCTCAGGAAGCGTAACCATGCCTTTCCTAAAGCGGTGGTTTTTTTCAAAGTATTGCAGCAACAGCGCATTCTTTTCACCAAAGGCAGGCATTTGCTCAAAATCGATTCGGCCAAGGGCCAAATCCAATCGTGCCGGAAATACGCCTTGGTCAAATTTGCCATCTCCAGGTACGTTGTGGTTTCGCAGGGAAGAGGCGCTGGTATTTTGCACGCTTTGGTCTGTCCAGGTGCCAAATAACTCAGCATAATAATTGTCGGTTGGCCAGGCTCCCTGGTGATCGTTGTGCCCATCGGGAGCAATGTCGCCACTATAGGGAACAGGCACATGACCAATCAAACACAGGTGACTCAGGTCAGGAAATTGTTGGTATAGGGCTTGAATGGATTGTCTAATGAGCGGTATCGAGTCTCCGGGTTGGGTATACATCCTATGTACAATCCAACCTTCGGCTTCTAAATCGCTTTGCCAACGGTCGATAGAACTTTGCAGCAGGCTAAAATCCAAGCTGCTATCGATAACGGCCAAAAGCCTTCCCGGCAATTTGGGAGAGGCCTCCAGAGAAACGCGCACCATACTGCTGGGGTTAAGGCTGTTGCCCGTAGCCAATAGTACGTAATCAATGAGTGCTCCGGCTTGCGCTTGGGCATCTAGAAATGTGGTATCTGAAGGGGTTAAGGTCGCAATGGCCGGCCCGTAGGTGGGCTGTTGAGCGAGCTTTTTGCGTAGGCTGTAGCCTGTTATATTTCCCGGGGGCGTAGTCCAGTTTAGGCGAACTCCACCACCGGACTCTTTTTGCGCACTTAACCGAATGCTTCTTTGTTCGCCAAAGCTTTGTCCAAGTAAGGAGGGTGCTGTAAAAACCAGGCAAAAAGAAAGGATTGGATAAAGCAGTTTCATACCAGTAAATTAAGGGGGACAGAATTTGAGCGCATACGTTTAGGTGCCGGTGCCCGGCCATCGCAAAGGATAAATATACAAGCTTTTGTACGTTATGGCAAGGCCCTGGGCTTATGCTGTAGCTGTTCCGCAGGACGGGCAAAAGGAAGCCTTAGGGGGCAATGTTGTATGGCACGCCCGGCATTTTGTTTGTGCGTCCTTGTTCCAATGTTGCTTCGTCATTTCGGCAGAAACAATACCGGTGGGAACCGCCAAAATCGAATAACCAATGAGCATGATAAACGAAGCTAGCGTCTTTCCCAAGGAGGTCATGGGCACCATATCTCCATAGCCTACGGTAGTAATGGTTATAATGGCCCAATAAATGCTTTTTGGAATGCTGTCGAAACCATGCTCAGGGCCCTCCACTACATACATAATGGTGCCAAGTAAGATTACCAAAACCAATACCCCGCTCATAAATAGCAGGATTTTGTAAGCACTGCCGCGTAATGCTTTAAACATACTCTGGCTTTCGCTTAAGTAACGTGCGAGTTTGAGAATTCTAAATACCCTTAGCAACCGAAGCGACCTTACCACACCCAAATAATGACTGCTGGCCAAAAACAAACTAAGGTAGGCAGGCAACAAGGCCAGCAAGTCTACCACTCCCCAAAAACTAAAGATATAGCGCCTTGGTTGGGGGCTTACGTAAATACGTAAAATAAATTCCAAGGAAAAAATGCAGGTAAAGAACCATTCCAGGCCGTTCAATAAAGGTCCCGCGTCGGTTTGAATGGCCGGTACACTGTCCAGCATAAAAACCAGCACACTGCACAAAATACTAACCAGAAGGACCAAATCGAAGCCCCTGCCGGCCGGAGTGTCGGTGCCAAATATGATGCGGTGGAGCTTCTCTTTATGGTTCATACTTCCATGCCCTTGGGAAAGAAAAACACTTTATTTTTCTTTTAAATATAAGCCTTTTCAAAGGTAATAAACAGAGTTTAAACCCTATGGGCGTATATTTGATAGGAATTTCAAGTTGAACCAGCGATGCGTTTTATTTCCTTTCTCCTGTTTTCCTGCTGTTTGCTCATCGGGCTTTCTTCCAGCGCCCAAGGGGTAAATATCGGCAGCAATACGGCCCCTGATCCAAACGCCACCCTTGAGGTGAGCGGCACACAAGGTGGTTTGTTGCTGCCAAGGCTCAGTACTTCTCAACGAAATGCTTTGCAAAACCCTCCGGAGGGCCTTCAAATTTACAATACCACCAACAAGTGCGTAGAGGTTTGGTTTCCGTCGGGTTGGAAACCTACCGGCTGCGACTGCAACTCCGCACCACCCATTCCCGGACAAATTCAAGGGCCTGCTTTGGTTTGTCCCGGCGATGCATGGGTTTCTTTTTCGGTTCCGCAAGTGCAGGGAGCAATGCAATACCAGTGGGTAATAGACAACCAAGATACCTTGGTAAGCAACAACGGAGGGGATACTATTTTGGTTAACTTTTCCAACCAGCAGGGCAACCGCACCCTAAGTGTAACGGCCGGGAATTCGTGCGGGATTTCTTCTGCCTCTACCTTCCAGGTACAGGTTGCCAACCCGGTGGCGGCTTTTACGGTGAACCCCTCTTCGCCAAATATCAATAATGCGGCACAGTTCAATGCCACTACACCCAACGCCACCTTTGCCTGGACTTTCCAAAACGGCACACCGGCTTCGTCGATAAGCCAAAACCCCCAGGTTACCTGGTCTCAAATTGGCCAAGTTCAGGTGCGCTTAATCGCTACGAGCACGGCGGGCTGCGTTGATACCCTGGACAGCCTTTTAAACGTAATCAATTGCCAACCGGCCAGCTTTAGCTTTAATAATTGCGGAAAAACAGGCAACACAGGGCCCAGCCAAAGCCAATGCAACAGTACTTACGGAACAGGGGTTGTTTCTGTAAGTAATGGCATTCAAACCTGGACAGTGCCTACCTCGGGGACATACCGAATACGCGCCGAAGGAGCCAGAGGAGGCGTTCCAAATGGCGTGAGTCAAGGTAATAGAGGGCCTGGAGCCATCATAGAAGCCAATGTAACGCTTAATGCCGGCGATCAAATACGTATGGTTGTTGGGCAAGAAGCCAACCAAAACACTTCCGGCAATACAGCAAACGGCGGTGGCCGTGGCGGCGGCGGTACGTTTGTTTGGATTTCCGGTCAGTCTCAACCTTTAGTCGTTGCCGGCGGTGGTGGAGGGGGCTCCATTACAAACACTTCCGGAAGTTCGGTTTTTTTACCCGGAAAAGGGGGGAATACAGCAAGCTCCGGTTTGCCCGCCTACAATAACGACCCCATTTTCGGAACCAATGGAGGCGACGCCCAGTCGGGATGGGGTGGAAAAGGTTGGAACAGCATGTCTGCATCTGGCAGCTTTAATGGAATAACAGGAAGCCATGGGTCCATCGCCGGTTTTGGTGGTGGCGGTGATAACCGGGATGGTGCTCATGCCGGCGGCGGCGGTGGCGGCTATTCCGGCGGCGGTGGCGGGAACTACAGCACCAATACCGGCTCGGGAAACACCGATGGTAGAAATGGCGGCGGTGGCGGCGGTTCTTATGTGGTTTCTACCGCATCAAACGTAGCTACTTCCAATGGTCAGTACAATAACAGCAGCAGTTTCAACGGCTCGCCCGTTCAAAACCTCAACAGTTATAATGCCGGACAGGGTTCCATAACCATAACCCGAGTTTGTCCATAAAACCAATACCCAATGCAACCGTATTTTTTCTTATTCGCTACGCTTTGCCTGCTCGCACAAAGTATAAGTGCTCAAGGAGTAACTATTGGCAGTAATAATCCACCAGACCCATCTGCGGTGGTGGACATGCAATCCAATCAATCGGGGGTTTTGATACCTCGCCTTAGCACCCCACAACGCAATGGTATTGCCAACCCGGCGGTTGGTTTGCAAATTTACAATACCGATAGTGAGTGCTTTGAAGCTTATTTTCCTACGGGTTGGAAAGCGACCTCATGCGACTGCAATCAGGCACCACCGGCGCCTGCACAAATTAACGGGCCTAGTCAAGTGTGTCCTGGAGATGCCTTGGTGCTTTTTGTGGTTCCTTCGGTGCAAGGAGCCTCTTCTTACCAATGGACCATAGACAATCAAGACACCTTAGTTGGGAACGCCACCGGGGACTCCATTTTGGTGAATTTTTCCAACAGTCCGGGTATTCGAAATATTAGTGTGGCGGCGGTTAACAGTTGCGGCAGCTCAAATGCGATAAGCCTATCGGTGGATGTAAGCAACCCTTCAGCAGTATTTACCTATAGCCCCAGCAGCCCCAGCGTTAATAATGCCGTACAGTTTCAAGCGTCGCAGGCGAACTTAATTTATTTATGGACCTTTCAGAATGGAACTCCGGGCTCTTCGGTGTCTCAGACCCCTTCCGTGACATGGACGCAGCCAGCTACCGTAAATGTGCAATTGGTCGTTACCAATCAAAACGGGTGCAGCGACAGCAGCCAGCAATCCATAACCATAAGCACGTGTACACCCTCCCAATGGCAGTTTACCACTTGTGGGCAAACCGGAAGAACAGGGCCTAGCCAAAGCCAATGCAACAGCACTTACGGAACTGGGGTGGTTTCGGTTTCCGGTGGAATTCAGACTTGGACGGTACCGGCGACGGGCAATTATACCATTGAAGCCGCAGGCGCGCAAGGTGGGCCCGGAGGAAGGGGTGCTGTACTTCGAGCAAACTTTGCATTGACGGCTGGACAGACCATTAAAATTTTGGTTGGACAGCAAGGCGGTGCCGGCTCCGGAGACGGTGGGGGCGGTGGCAGCTTTGTTACCCAATCCAACAATACCCCCATAATTATTGCCGGAGGAGGTGGTGGACGAACAAACTACGGTGTTTCTGATGGTACAACCAACACCTGTGGAAGAGGAGGGGACGGAAGCTCGCCGGGATCCGGGGGCTGCAACGGCAATGGCGGAAACGGCGCTCAAAGCACCGGAAACTCCGGCGGCGGAGGCTTGTTGACCAATGGTACGCAGGGAACGTATAGTTCAACCCCGGGTTTGGCCTTTGTAAATGGCGGTGCAGGTGGAGCAGGCTCCAACAGTCCCAACGTTGGTTTTGGTGGTTTTGGCGGCGGCGGCGGCGGAAACGCTGGCGGGCACTCCGGTGGCGGTGGCGGTTACTCCGGCGGTGGTGGCTCGGGTAATGGTGGTTCGGGCTCCGGTGGTGGAGGCGGATCCTTTATTGCCAGCGGGACAAGCAATGTGGCCACCGGAAATGGTCAGTACGCCAACAGCAGCAGTTTTGGCGGCCAACCCATTCAAAACTTGAATACCGTAAATACGGGTGATGGCTATGTGACCATAACCCGCATTTGTCCTTAATAGGCTTGAGGTTTTTACTCGGATTTTGGCTTTAGGATAAGAGGTAATGAGGCATTTCTATTGGTACGTGCCTTAAACACCTTACGTTTCTTGCTGATGCTTCGTGCTGACGCTTCGTGCTGACGCTTCGGTCAGCATCTCCGAGTCAGCATTTACGAGTCAGGAA
>CAZJFM010000054.1:0-16741 GCA_964545365.1 uncultured Candidatus Competibacteraceae bacterium
CAGTAGTGGCTCTATTTTTCGTCAGTCCCAGTGTCAAATAGTTCGTGTAGTTTTTGTTGTAAAAGTTTCTTATCAGGTAATTGCGTTTTATATTCAGAAACCATTGTTGGTGAAAGGCTTCTGCTTAAAGCATATTCAACTACTTCACTGTCTTTGTCCTTGCAGAGCAAAACGCCAATGCTGGGATTTTCATTTTGTTTTTTTACGTCTCTGTCCAAGGCTTCTAAATAAAAGCTAAGCTGTCCTAAGTGGTCGGGTTTAAACTTGTCTGCTTTAAGTTCAAACGCTACTAGGCATTGAAGTCCACGATGGTAGAAAAGTAAGTCAATATAAAAGTCGCTGTTACCTACTTGCAACTTATATTCTTCGCCTATGAACAAAAAGTCCTTCCCGAGTTCGAGAATGAAGTTTTTCATTTGTGTTACAAGCCCACGCTGCAAATCGCTCTCAATATGTGAGTTAGGTAAGTTCAAAAATTCAAATACGTAGCAGTCTTTAAAAGTATTTGTTAGGTCGTGATTACTTTCTCTCAATGCTGTTGAGAGTTTTGAGTTTCCAATCATTGTCCGCTCGAAAAGGCTTGCAGAAATTTGTCGCTCAAGTTCTCTAAAACTATAGCTCTCTTGCTTAGCCAGTCTCAAATAAAACTCTCTTTCTTCAGCAGTCTTGCACCTTGAAAATATTGCCAAATTATGCGACCAACTAATTTCTCTCAACACTGTTGAGAGTTTTGGAAAGTCCTTGTAAGTTTCGTAAAACTGCTTCATTCTCCAGATATTTTTATCGGAGAAGCCTTTAATTTCGGGTTCTTGTGTCTGTATAAAATTGGCTAATTCTGTTACTACTGAGTCACCCCATTCTGATTTTGCAATTTTCTTGCTGATATATTCTCCGATATTCCAATAGAGGTTTATCAGTTCAGCGTTTACGGCTTTTATGGCATTAGTCCGAGATTGTTTTATTAGCTGAATTATGTCCGTAAAGCGATTGTCCATTATTTATTTCTATATTATTCTACAAATCATGTCTTTTTAGTCGTATTTCTATTTTGGAGCCGGTTTTCTGCCATTACCGCCAACTCATTTATAAACGAAGCCAACCCTCATTTATCCACCCTCAATAGTAGGCATGGTGATGGTTTTCCTCATTCGGTTACTCTTTGCTAATATAAGTAGTTTTCACAGATCATCGAACGGGGAACGAATCGGTTGAAGTAGCCGATTGCTAACCTGCGTGTACATCCCTGTTGTCTTGCTGCGCTTATGCCACATAACGCTTGAATGACCCGCAATTCGGTTTGGCCCACGGTTTTAACCGTGGGCCATGGTTAAAACCCCACACGGAGCTTAACGCGCCCCGGCGCAGGCCAATTAGCCTGCCGATGTGGGGGGCACAGCCGCTGCGGAGGCAAGAGCGACCACAGGAAGCTCCTTGCCTCCGCAGAGCGGCGTACCCCCCCCCACAAGGCAGCTAATGGCCGGAGACGGATAAGGCGCCCAAATAAGTTGAAATGCAGGATTATTGTGTTGTACTGCGATTGTATAATGATGGAATTACAAGGAGTCCATGGCTTGCCCTGCTTGGACTAAGGCCAAAAGGTATTCAAAGCTTTTGACTAAAGGGATATCTAAATCCATAGCTTCACTTTCCAATATCCTCATTCCATAGCTCCGGCTTCTCTTTTATAAACTCCTCCATCATGCCAATGCATTCCGGCAAATCCAAATCCACCACTTCTACTCCATGCGATTCCATAAAGGCACGTGCTCCCTCAAAATTGCGCGACTCGCCTACAATTACTTTTTTAATGCCAAATTGTACAATTGTGCCGGCGCACATGTAACAAGGCATGAGCGTGGAGTAAATGGTGGTTTCGTGGAAACTTCCCAAACGACCGGCTTGAGTCAGGCAGTCCATTTCGCCATGCAAAATGGGATTGTTTAACTGTACGCGTTGGTTGTGGCCGGCCGCAATGGCGACTCCCTCTTTTACCAAAACCGAGCCAATGGGGATGCCTCCCTCGCTCAGACTTTTTTTGGCTTGGCGAATGGCTTCTTGCATGTGCATATCTGCTTTCATAAGGCTTGATTTACGGGCTAGTTTAAATTTATGTAAATTTATGGGGAGCAAATGTACCTGTGATTTATGATTTTTTTTAGACGAAAGCAGCAAGGGCTTTCAGCACATTGGCATATCTTAAACGAAACCACCCAAGTTCAAGAGGTTTTGGATGCTTCTCAAGACCGCCCCCAGCTGGTATTTAAACACAGCACCCGGTGCTCCATCTCCTCCATGGCCTGGCATAGAATCCTCGCACAAGAAGAGGCCTTGGCCAACAGCTACGATTTGCATTATTTGGATTTAATCGCCTACCGACCGGTGACCGATGCCATAACTCAAGCCTCCGGGATTCCGCATGCTTCTCCCCAAGTACTGGTATTTCACAAAGGGAAACTGGTCTTTGACGCAAGCCACCATTTAATCGAACCCGAAGCTTTAATGGCTTTGCAAGTGGCCTAAGTCGATCGCTTGGGGCCGGGTTGAAAGGTTTTTAGATAGTGCGGTTCCCAATAAGCCGTATCTATAGGATTTCCATGTTCTACAGCCTTTAAGGCCGCTAGTTGCATGGCATGGCCCAGCGGAGGAAGTTCCAGGTAATGTATACCCTTTTTCTCCCCAAACTCCTCACGGATTTTTGGCACTCCATCGCCTATCAAATATTTTGGCTCCTCAAAAAAGGAGTCCTCAATCACCAAAGCTTCGTCCTCACTCAAGCGTTCTCCCCGGTTGTTGAATCGTGCGGTAAACACTTCCATGCGTCGGGCATCAATCACCGGCTGAATGAAGCCCGGCTCTTGAACCAAAGGCAATGCCGCCAATGCCAAAACTTCCGTCATGGGCAGTGCATACATGGGGAGGTCGAGTCCATAGGCCAAGCCCTTAGCTAGGCCGGCACCAATACGCAGACCGGTATATGAACCGGGGCCACTTACCAAGGCTATGGCGCTGAGCTTTTCATTTGCCTGCGCCAACTGCTGCTGAACCATAGGAGCAAGCCTTTCACCATGGGCCATAGGCTCATGGATTTCTTCCCAAACCAATAGTTTGGTCGCGTTGGCTAAACCGCAACGGCACACCGAACCGCTGGTGTCTAAAAGCAACATCATGGCTGCCCCGGCATGGTCATAAACTGATTGTAAAAGCTTTCTTGGTCCATTACTTCTACCGGGTCTCCGTTCCGTAATGTTTTGGAAATGGCTTCGTATGGACCCGCCACAATTTGATCGCCGGCCTTAAGCCCCTCAGAAACTTCAATAAACTTAAGGTCTTGAATCCCGGTTTTTACTTCTACCAAGGCCACTTTTCCGGAATCAATAAGAAAAACGAATTCTTTGTAGGTAGACTTTCCACTTCCTACCGATGAATCGGCTCTTGCCGTTACCGCTCCTACAGGCACCGAAAGCGTATTTTCTTTGCGTTCGGTACGGATGTCCACGGAGGCCGACATGCCCGGTCTAAAGGGAGACATTCGGGAGTTTTGCCCCTGCAATAAGTCCTGATACGAGCTGCGCAAAATCCGAATCTTAACTTCAAAATTGGTCACTTCATCGGTCGACAATGCAGCGGCGTTTGCCACCGGTGAATTTGCAATGGAAGTAACAATTCCGGTAAACTGGCGGTTGGTGTAGGCGTCCACTTCAATAAATGCGGTGTCGCCCAGGCTTACTTTTATGATGTCGTTTTCGTTTACTTCTACGCTCACCTCCATATTGCTAAGGTTGGCTACACGCAGCATTTCGGTTCCTGTCATCTGGGCGGTTCCTACCACGCGTTCGCCTTTTTCCACCACAAGCCGTGAAACAACCCCATCCATAGGCGCCAAAATGCGGGTGCGGGTTAGGTTTTCGGTGGCTGCTTTAAGGGAAGCTTGCGCACTTTCTACGTTGTATTTGGCTCCTTCTGTGGCTTCTTGGGCGGCCTTAACCTCGCTTTGGGCCACTTCGTAATTGGCTTGAGCCTGCTCCCATTCCGCGGTCGAAATAGCCTCTTTGGCATACAAGCTTTTGCTTCGCTTAAATGCTGCCTGCGCTTGCAGCCATTGAGCCTGCGACTGTTTAAGCCGTGCCTCAGCAGAGGCCAAATTAGACTCGGCTTGTTGCACCATGGCCTGCATTCGGTCCGATTCCGAGGCATAAATTTCAGGGTCAATTTCCAGCAAAAGTTGACCTTCTTGCACCGAATCGCCCTCCTTCACAAACAAGGAAACAATTTCGCCGGAAACGTCCGAAGAAATCTTAACCTCTACCTCGGGTTGAATTTTTCCGGAAGCAGAAATGGTTTCGATGATGGTTCGGGCCTCGGCTTTTTCGGCATAAACTTGTGTTTCGCCGCTGCCACCACAGGCAAACAGCAGCACTAAAGAAAGGGAAACTGGAATAAGTAGCTTTAAATGCATGGCTTAAAAGTCGTAACGTTTGCCCCGGTAAAACTCAAGCACCAGGGTTTTAAAAATATAATCGAACTCGGCAATGAGCAGTTCGGCTTTGGCATTGAACAAGCGGGTAGCCGCATCGTTGTATTCTACCGGTTGAATGGCTTGCAGTTCAAAGCGTTCCTGAGCATAGGTGAAGGCTTCTTCGAGGGCTGCCGCATTTTCCAAATTGGCACGGTATACCGCATAAGCTGCTTGCGCATCGGCATAGGCCCTGAAGATGGTGTTTTTGAGCTGAAGTTTTTCGTTTTCAAGATTCAGCTTGGCCGTTTCCAGTCCAATTTTTGCCTGTTGCACCTGGGTCCGAACGCTCAAGCCATTAAAAATGGGAATGCTTAGGCCAAAGCTCAAGGTCTGAGCGTTGTTTTGTCGAAGTTGTTCACCAAGGGGAATAGGAGGAGAGGTGGGGTCAAAAGGGTTTTGTTTCCTCAATTCGGAATAGACGGTTCCCATGTTGGCATTAAAATTCAAGTTGGGCAGGTAAGCGCCACGGCTGGTGGCCAAATCGTAGCGCCGGGCATCTACCCGAAAACCTGCTGCCTCCACCGCAGGTCTTATGCCTACGGCCTCTTCATACACCAGCTGGGCGGCAGGCAAGGCCGTGGGCTTGGGCAGCTGCAAAGCCCCAAAATCGGGACGTTGAATGTCGGGCTGGGTATCCTCGATGTTTAAGGCTTGAGCTAGCGAAAGCTTGGCAATGTTTAGTGCGTTTTGAGCCGTAATTACTTGGGTTTCTTGACTTGCGGCTTGGGCTTTCATGCTCAGGTATTCTCCTTTCACCAAACTGCCGCTCTCATAGAGCAATTGGGTACGTTCCACCTGAGCCTGCAGCAATTCCAATTGCTTTTGGGCAATCGACAATCGTTCTTCTGCAAATACCACTTGCAAAAACAGGTCAGCCACATTCAGGTACAAATCGTCCAAGGCCTGCTGAAAGTCCAGTTGGGCAGCTTTGTAACTGCTGCTGCCCGATCGAATGGTATGGTAGCGTTGCAATCCATCGAAGACATTAAGGCTGCTGCTGGCTCCCAACGACATGCTGGTGTAATTGCTCGATTGTAGGGTAAGGGAGTTGGGGTCGAAATTGAGTCCGAAATTTTCAGAGGCGCTCGTAGAAATGTTCAAAGTTGGAAACAGCCTAGCCCAAGATTGCGTCAAATTGGCTTTGGCTTGTACCCTTTGCCATTGAATCTGGCGCAGATTGATGTTGTTTTCTTTGGCCAAATCCAAGCATTTGTTCAGTGTCAAAGGCTCTGAACTCTGTGCTCCAAGCCCAAGAGCCAACATCATGCTTAGGCTCAGCCATAAAACCGGCAGCGTTCTCATGGGGTAAAGTTGCAGAATGTTCTGCAATTCGCCCTGTTAAAAATGTGCAATTGATGGGTTGAATTATGGCCGACTAGCCTCAACGGTAACCGTCCCAATCTGAAAATTGAAAGCAGACAGCGGACCGGAACCCACCATAAGGTTGTCGTCCAAGGCCGAAAGGGTAAGGTCAATAGTGGCCGAAAGCCCATTGAAATTTATGTTTAGAATCAGCTTGTTTAGGTCCTCGTTAAAGGTGTAACTGCCTTCTGTAGTGCCGGTATTTGTTTCCACCTGCCGAAACGTTCCATTTTCTAAAAAGAACCATTGGGTGCCTTGCGGAGCAAATTCAACGCCCTCCAAGCCGGCAGATTCCACAATCCAGGGGCCGTCTTGCAAAATTTCGGTTTTGCTGGTGGAGCAGGATCCCAAAAGAAATCCGAGTACAGAAAGTAAAAGTAGGCGATGCATGTGTCCGGTTTTAAATACAACACATAGACGACCCATATTGGTTTTTCGTTGCACCAAGCTTTGGGCCTTTCCATCTATTGGGTTTTAGCTCCGTATCCGGCCCTGGGCATCGGCCAGCTTTGCCAAGTCCCGGCGCGGGCGGCCTGACCGAGATCCCCAAAAGGCTTTGGGGCTTCGGCAGGCCTGCCCGCTCCACAGCACTTGGCTGCAGCGGGTCCTCTTTTGGGGCCGGGAGGCTCAACAAATAAGTTTTTTGCTCCGTAGCCTAAGGGAGACCGTAATGCTGACCACAGCGTCAGCACGAAGCGTCAGGGCAGGATCGCCGCCAGAATAGCAACGCATCAACAGTTTCAAAACCCATCAGAGGGTATTATTCCCAAGTCTTCCACATTCGGCCGTTCTCTGCCGGAATATAAAAACGTATTTGTTTTTCAAAGAAAGGGAAGGAATTAGAAGCAATTTGAGCTTCTATACCTTGAAAATCAAAACGCGTTATGGGTTAGGTTCAGGCAAGGTGTCTGTCAGGCCGAGAGGAGGCATTCCTCTCTTTGTAAGGGCGGCATGGATTGAATCTAGCAGCACTTGGGTACCTGAGAAATCTCCATCCAGTGCATTTTGCTCAATAATCTCCAAGCATTTTTCTGCTGCCGCTTTCGCTTCCTCAAGTCGACCTGTTGCAAATAATATATGCGCATAGGTGTCCATGTTTTCATAGCCTACCTCTTTTGAAATCGATTGTTTTGCCCATTTCAGGGCAGACTCTTTGGCCGTACTGTCCTTAAATATCAAAAAGCCATTCCATGCCATTAGATTTAATTCTTCAGTCGAGAAGGTAGAATCCATGTCGGCTATGCTATCAATTGTTGCGATAGTGCTATGCAAGGAGTCGAGAGACGCACCTGCTGTGGCATCGCCATAACCACCACGCGACATTGGTTCTGAAATACGCACCAGTAAATCTTCAAACAGCACCGCTTTTTCGTAGGCTTTAAAATTGAAGGATAGGTTAGTTAGCATAAATGAAGTAGACTTGAACTGAGAAAGGACTCCAAGGGCAAACATGATAATTACGGCGTTGCGCGTAGCGGGAAACATCAGTTTTCGATGCCGATAGATCAGTATTCCGGCCAGCGTTAGGGCGAGCAAGGACAGGTAGCGTAAGAGTCCGTTTCCGGGCCAATGCTGTAGTCTAAAAATTATGCCAAGCATTCCGGTGGCAAGGGCTAAACTTACGAGCTGGTTCACCCACTTTGGGGCCTTGAATGATTTTCGAGACACCAAAAAATGAAAAATCATCAGGAATGAACCAAGAACTAAAGCCGCCGATGCTCCGGGCCAATGAGCGGCTTTTGCCATATATCCAAGAAAGAAAATAGCAAGTGCAACCTTTAAGGATATGCCACTGAGCAAGGCCATAGCTCTTTCTGAGCCGAACAAATCGCGATTGGGAGACTGCAACTTCGTTTGCTCGGGAACAAATAAGCTGAGTATGTAATGCAGAAATAGTAAAGAGAAGGAAAGCACCATAACGATTGCACCGAAATCCGACCCTATACTTCTCAATATTAAGGCTACTCCAATAGCACTCCATGCGAGTATGTGGACCTTTTTATTGTAGAAAAAGTAGAACTCTTGGATGCGCGTGCTTAGGTTTTTGGCCCTTTGCTTAATCGTATCCAGTTGGAAAAACATCAACGACAATACAGCGATAAAGAGCAATACCAATGAAAGGTTCAAGGAAATAAAGAGCCCTCCTGTAACCACAATCAAAAAGAAGGTGCTGATTCCCAGTGTTCTAAAGAAGCGCATGTATTCCATGATGGGCTTTGTTTCCTCCAAGCTCAGGTTGCCTAAACTCAAGTAGCGGCGAATCTGCTTCGTAAACCCGTTTACCTTATTGTTGTCCAGTTGTGCAATAATGGCTTGCTCCTCTTTTTCATTGTACCTCCTTGATAGGTTAAGAAAGCGATCTATTGTATCTGTTAGGTCATTAAAGCGCAGTCGAGAAGCAATCACGGCTAAAAAGAAGCTCGAACAGAATAAGGTTTCATACGCCATTAGCGCCAATAAGTTGGGTTTATGGAGAAGAGCGTCTGTCAGTGTCAGGTTACTAGCCTCGTTTCGCAAGAAAGAAGTGAGACTATCTGCCACCATGGAAGTAAACGTTTCGATTTGTTCCAGCCCAAGTGAACCGCTGGAAATAATCTGTAAGAAGGCGCTAAATGCTAGGGCTCCAAAAAGCGCAGCCTCTAACACATAGGCTTCCATCTTCTCATTTGACGAACGCAGGTTTACCCCTAGCTCAATGATTTCCTCATCATTTTCCTCGGCACTTAGCTCCGGCTTTACCACTTCCAGGTCTACTTTTTCCAGCTGTCGGGCAATCATTTGTCCCGTTGGAAATCGCTTGCTGAAATGCTTTAGGATAAGTAAGGAATAGGCACCGTATAAACCAATAGAGAGCATTAGGGCAACTTGACTTGCTGTATCGTTACCCCATTCAAACGCTAGTTTGGGCGTGAAACTTCCCATAAGCACCATCAGAAACACAAACAGGTAGTTCCAAGGGCTGTGATGCACTTTCAGGACAAGATCGGTTCGGCCTAGGTCGTCAAAAAGCGCTTTGGCTTTTTTAATAATTTGCTTGTCCCTCAATATCGACCAAGTGAGGATGATGGAGGGCAGAATCAGCAATTGGCAGAGGACAAAAAAGCCTTCATGACTATGGATTTCTAAAAGGGTATACCCCAAATCCGTCAAAACACCTGCTTTTTGCAGATAGAGCAGGAGCACCCGTGCCAAAAAGTCCACCAGGAGGATCCGAATGGTCCCCGGAATGTTCACTTTCTGTTCAAATCGATTTTCTTTGAATTTTTCAAGCCAGGTGTTTACTTCTGCGGCATCCTTTGAGCTCAAGCTCCACTCAATTCCCAATTGTTTTAAGCTGTTTTCGCACCTATGAAACGTTACAATGTCTTGAGTATCTCGCTCGAGGTCTAAATACAGTTGGATGAGTTTTTGGGCTTCTTGTTTCTCTTCCAAACTCAGCGCACTCCAACACTTTTGAATGTCCTCAGAACCCGAACGTCTACCTCTCGCTACAGCTCGGTTAATGGTATTCTCAAGCTCATGATTATGCTTGAAAAGGTAGGCGTTAATCTCACGCCATCTCACCCAAGCGGTACGGTCGCTTTGTTTTGCCTCTTTGCGTAAAAAAGTGATAAGCTCTGCAGATCGCGAAATGGCTTCCATAGTATGGGTTTAGGTGATTCAAAAATGCATTGAGCCAGCTGATGCGCTGCGTTTGCAGGCTTCTTGGCCTGATTGAAGCATCCGGATTCAGAATTCCAACTCAAAGATATTGACTAAAAAAAGTTGGCTGAAGCGTCCGCTCGCAGCCTTAGCACGCAGCATCAGTACAGAGCATCTGCCGGGGCAGCATCGCATCGACAGCCTCAACGTATTCAATCAAAACTTCGATTAAAGCACGAAGCACTGCTCCGGTTAAAAGTCTGGAGCAGTGCTTCGGGTTATGTTATTTCGTTTTTTATTCAAAGAAGGGGTCGTTGAACTGTTCATACGTAGTTACTGAACAGCTGGTTCCGCCCTGATTAGACCCGTAGACCACATTGTTGTCATTCAACCAGGTTACGGAAAACTCTGCTTGCTGTCCCAGGCTATTGGTTACCAAAATGGCTGACTTAGTGCTGTTGGTCCATTCCCAACTTCCAATTACTTCGGGTTGTTCCCCTAGGCTGGTTTTTAGGTAATACTCCCCCGAAGGATAAAACGCCATATACCCAAGGTCGGTGTAGGTAAGATCCTCACCGCATTGGGAATTCGAGTACTTAACGGAGGTAATCACATGGGTCCACCACTTTTGAGTACCGGATTGATTTCCACCCTCGGGAAAGCCGGTAAGCGTTTCGTTACGGAGTTCGACAGCCACCAGCTCGCCGGAAGGGACATTGTCTAAATTGTTGCCGCCGTCATCGTCATTAGAATCTTTAGAACAAGAGCCTAAAGAGGCCGTTAGAGTAAGCGCAAAGAAAATGTAGCTAAGCAAAGAAACCTTATTAATACGGTTCATAATGGAATAATTGGTTTGTATACTGTTAGTTAGCATCCAAAATAGCGCATTTATTTTTTTTGTGCCAAATAAAATTCGGTTTTGAAATGGGGTTTGGGCTGTTATTACCTTGCTTTTTTTAATTAATATTTTGTAAATCAGTTTATTGACTCGATTTTTTGGGGTATGAATTTTCAAAAAATCCTTTATCTGTCCACTTCTTGAACCTCTCTTTCTCATTGAAAAACAAGGGCCTAAGGCTGCATGGTTACAATTGAAACCCTTAACGTTTTTACGAATTCCTTTATTGGTGCTTACTCTTGATTTTTCCTGACTCCATTTCAAGTTTTTCTACGTTTTTTGAGCGTTTTGGCCTCGTTTTTGGCCTTTTTCATGTCTTTTTTTGGAAATTCCCCTCCTTTTTCCTCCTTGTTTCATGTGCGGAAATGCCTATTCCAGGGAATCATTTTTTTAGGCGGTGGGCCTCATCAGGCAATAAAAGATCAAAATTATTCACTTGGGTTGGTTCGTTTTAGAGGCCCACTTTACCGTTAATATGGGGCAAAAACTGGATGGCATATATCTTGGTTCAGTAATGGTCCCAACTTTTGATTTGTATGTGTAAACGAAAGGTGTTAATTTCGTTGTAGTTAGGTTATTGCCTGATGTTTAGGCGGCCTATATTCTTTCAATGGATTTTCATTTTTACGCACATGTATTTTAAGCTACACACATTACGATTGATGTCGGCATCGTTTATTGCTGCTATTATGTTCTCCGGCTGTGAAAAAGACAGTTCGTCGTATCCATTGATAGAACCAACTATCATAACCATGGAAAAGAGCACGGTCAAGCCTTTGGAGATAATAACGGTACTTACAAACAAAACACCAGAAGCTGCCAATACCGATGTGCGTTTTAATGACCAGAGCGTGAACTTTACCATAATCGGCAGCCACATCAGTTTTATGGTACCCCAAAGCACCACTGCTGGCACTTACACTGTGGCGGTAACGACCTTAGGCGAAGACAATAGCTTTTCGGTGCAAGTGGAGAACGGCACCACCATTCCCAATGTGGATGGTTACATAACAGACTTACTAGGAGACATGGAACAAGAGCGCACAGCCATAAGGGACTACCAAGACGCACTGTTGAGTTTGGGTCTGCTAGACTCAACTGAGGTATTGGCCCGTAGACAGTTTTGGGACAACATGAAGGTGCAAGATCAACAACGTTTGGCACAAATGACCGACGTCGAAAAGGCCTACTACGTGCAGTTGTACGATGTTAACAAAGCATGGATGGACAACATAACTACCGACATTATTGGATACAGCGCTTTAAAAGGTGGATCTACAAGTAGTTGTAAGCAGGAATATATTGAGGCTAAGGCTTACTATGCAAACGCATCGAACCTTTATAAAAGAATGAGAGCGTACTATAAAGCGCAATCGGCATACGAATGTTTGCTTAATGAACATGCTGCTAAAGATAAGACTACTGAGTTAGGCAAGGCTGCTTACTTGGCTGAAACGATAGATGTTACTCCATCCTTTGCCGGACCATTATTAACCATTGTGAACCAGATAGGTGAAAAGATAGATGAGCTTACAGAAGAAGTGAAGAATTTAGGAAGGTCGCCTTCCATTGCTGAAGAAATAGAAGAAACAAATGACTACAAAACACAGGGTGCTGTAGCATTTTGTAATGGAGAGGGGGTAAAGTTCTATGTGCGGGTTAGATATCGGGCCATAAGAGCTTCAGATGCTAATACAAATCAATCCTATTCATCTTTTGCAGCATATTACACCAACTTTATTAGCAGCTACGATGCATTTGTTGCTGTTTTAACAGAGCCTACTTTAAAAAATCATTTGTACTTATATCGCCCATCCTTTGTAGAAGTATCCAAAGTGCGCGAAATGAATCGCTTTTTGAGCGTATCTCAAAGTAGTGTAAGCAACAGTAAGGTCGTATTTATAAACACACAATTTGCCAACAATGGCGATGATTGGGTAGTTATATTCGCTACCGATGAAGATGCCTTGCAAAACTTTAGTTTTGATATTGTTTATGACGATGGCCTGGTGAAACTCAGTAAAAAAGTTATTGGAACTGTTGAAGAGTGTCAAGGCGGAGTATTAGGTACTTGGAATTTAGCATCCGACGAAAATAGCCAACCAACGAAAGTAGCTTGTATGGCACAAGCCGGGATAGAATTCGATAAAATTACTTTTTACTCATCTGGAACTTGGTCTTTAAACGAACCAAATACACCTACTCGCACATCTTCGTGGTCATTAGTTGACAACATTCTAACTTTCGAAGACGATGAGGACTATGGTGCTGGTCGTAATGAAAGAAACTTTACAGGTATTGTAAACCAAACTTCTGATGTAGTAACAGGAACAATTGAATTAAGATCAACCAATAATAGCAGTGGGGATGTTACCTCAGAAACCCTATATCTGACCCTTTGCCGTTAACCTTTTGTGAAAGCTTAATAAGGGCTTGGCTTGGATATCTCGAAACCCTTGACCTTTTTACCAATTCCTTTATTGGTGCTTACTCTTGATTTTTTCTGACTCCATTTCAAGATTTTCTACGTTTTTTGAGCGTTTTGGCCTCGTTTTGAGCCTTTTTCATGTCTTTTTTGAAAAATTACCTCCTTATTTCATGTATGGATATACCATATTCTATGGAATCGATTTACATGGTTGGCATTCCCTTCCGCTAGGTGTTGGAAGTGGTTTTTTTTTAATCCAAGGAGACCCTTGATGCGTTGCTATTCTGGCGGCGATCCTGTCCTGACGCTGTGTCCTGACGCTGCGGTCAGCATCTTCGAGTCAGGGACTAGGTCTTGAAAACACAACGCGTCAACGGTCTCATTCTGTACTAAAAAAAAGCCGGACTCGAGGCCCGGCTAGTTCATTAAACCTTTTAAGGCGATTACTGCCTTAAAAAGTAAAGCTGATGTTCGTATTGATTGCTATCCGTGGTTTCTTGATACGTGAAGTACAAATTATCGCCTTCAAGATCCAGGGAGTAAATGGCGCCATCAATATCGGCCTCTTTGGTGGTGGCGTTGTAGGTTCCATTTAATAGGGGTGTACCGTTTTCTTTTGCCTCATAAGTTCCGTCCGATTTCATTGCAAGCACATAGGATGAAATATCCTCCGACGAATTGGTTGTAATTTGACCATTTGCCAAGGTCTTTTCTGTGGCTTCTACTCCATCATAAGTGCCCACAAAAATGTTGGATGCAATCGGATCATTCCCATTATCGTCTTCTTCCTCTTCTTTATTGCAGCTCGTAGACAGCACAACAAGGCTAAAGGAAAGCCCAAGCAATAGTAGGTTTTTTGCAGTAAGCATAAAAGTATGAATTAAATAAAACAAGTTAAAGATAACCCCAAAGCACCTGTCAATGACCAAAACCCTCCTGTATATGTTGCATTTAATTTTTAAAAACCCTGTATATCAGAGGATTAAATTTATGAGTACAGAGCGTTCTTCTTTTCATCTATTATCTGTATCATTTTCTTCTTTCAAGCTTTTTAAGATCTCTCAGTATATGCACGTCCAAACGGAACCGCTATACATGTTGTCCTAAATGACAAAAGAGAGCATCTGCTCTCTTTCTTAAAATAAACATAAAAAACTGACAGTAAGTTATTTGTGGCTCCACCAGGACTCGAACCTGGATCTAAAGTTTAGGAAACTTCTATTCTATCCCTTGAACTATGGAGCCAATCGATACGAAGCACATATCGGCCGCCAAAGATACAAAGCTTGACTAAATCTTTGTTTTGCTCAGGCTAAGGAAACTGCCAATGGAAGCTAGCTTGCTTCAAATCCTATGCTTGACGTACCTTTGGTTTAGCCATGAGAGCATCCCTCTTTTTTTATGTCTCCATGCTTTGGATGCTGGCCTTTGTTCAGGGGCGTGCGCAAAGCTCTTTGCGCACCATGCGCCTGTTGCCGGGTCAATCTTGTGTGGGCGACAGCCTAAACCTTATGCCCGGCAGCTTGGTTACCGGACCCAAGCCAAACCTATTGAGCCCTGCCTCCGGGGATTGGACCTTGGATTTGGCCAACAATCAATGGTGCTTGCCCAAGGGATTGAAAGATACCCTTTGGGTTAGCTTTAGGGTACTCCCTTTTCTTCTATACGATACCTTACGCGACCCGTATTGGAATCCGGTGCCCGTTGATTCAAACCCTTTTCCCGACTTTAGAATTCTTAATCAGCCCGAACCGGATTTGGTGGACCGACTCATGGGCAATAACGGTCAGCTCCGCAAATCGGGAAGCTTGACCCGTGGAGTAGCTTTTGGAAGCGCCACCGATGCCACTTTACTATCTTCTTTTAATTTGCAATTAAGCGGCATGCTCAACGAGGATATAGGCATTGAGGCCGCCATTACCGACGAGAACATTCCCGTGCAACCCGATGGAAATACCCGTCAACTCCAAGATTTTGACCAAATTTATGTGCGTTTGCACAAAGACGAGCACTCCCTTACCGCCGGTGACTTTTGGTTGAATCCGCTGCCCGGCTATTTTTTGGTATTGCGCAAACGAGGACAAGGGCTTATGGCCTCTACCAAAATCCCCAACCGTTTGCTGGGAAAATCCTGGCCAAAAGGTGCGCAAGAGCTGCGTGCTGCCGGGGCCGTTTCCCGCGGAAAGTTTCGACGGCAAGAATTCCAGGGACAGGAGGGAAATCTTGGCCCCTATCGATTAAACGGAAACGACGGCGAGAGTTTCATCATTATTTTGTCCGGCTCCGAAGCCGTTTATGTAGATGGGCAAAAAATGACCCGAGGCCAAGACTACGATTACATCATCGATTACAATACGGCAGAGCTTCAGTTCACTTCCAAGCGGATGATTACCAAAGACAACCGTATTGTGGTTGAGTTTGAATATGCCGACCGCAGGTACCAGCGATGGATGGTGCAAGCCGGTCACGCTTGGGATTTGGGTTCCGTGCGCACCAGTTTGCAATTTTTTACTGAATTCGACGATGGCAACAGTCCCGTCAATACGTCCCTTTCCGAAGAAGACAAAGCATTGCTTGCCGCCGCCGGCGATAGCAGTTTACAGGCCTTAAGTTCCACCGCCGATTCGGTGGGTTATAGTCCCGACGAGCTGAGGTACAAAAAGGTAGACAGTTTAGTTAACGGGACTTCTTATCCCATTTTTGTGATTTCCACAGACCCTCAAACGGCGCTTTGGAGGGTGCGCTTTAGTTATGTAGGCCCTGGAAATGGCGATTACGAGCCGGTGGCAACCGAATCGAATGGCCGGGTATATGGTTGGGTTGCCCCCAATGCAGACGGAAGTTCTACAGGCAGCTATGCGCCGGTGGAACCCTTAGTGGCGCCCCGTTTGCAACAGATGCTGGTTTTGGGGGCCCAGTCTACCCGAGGGCCTTGGCGTTGGAAGGTAGAGGCCGCCTTGAGTCATTTTGACCAAAACCGTTTTTCGGATTTGGATGCTGCCGACAATCAAGGCTATGCCTACCGAATGGAATTGTCACGGCCTATTGCCTTAACCAAGCTGTGGGGCGACTCATTGATTCTGGAACCATCGCTTGGTATGGAGCAGGTCGACCGCCATTTTAGACCCTTTATTCGCTTTAGGTCGGTAGAGTTTGAGAGGGATTGGAATTTGGTGAACCGAAACAATCCAAACCAAGTATTGGAGCGGCAATTGGAGGGCATAGATTACCTTCCTCAGGCCGGAATACGGCTTAAAAACGGTGCGCAAGAGCTTTCTTACCAAATGCACCTTTATGAGAAAGGCAACAGCTTTAGTGGCTTAAGGCAAAAGGCTGCTTTAAAATTTATGCCTAAAGGCTGGAGTTTAGATTGGCAAGGCTCCTCTACGCGCACCCAAGACCAGGTGTGGGAGGGACTTTTTTTGAGACAAAACTGGGCCTTGACCAAATCTTGGAAGTTTTTTGCCTTGGGTGCCAAAGGAGAAAATGAAGTCAACCCCCAGCGCCTATTGAACTCCGACAGCCTGTTGGCATCTTCCTACACTTTTCATGATGTGGAAGGATGGTTTGGAAGCGGCGACAGCAGCAGAATCAGTTGGCGCATGTTTTATCGCTGGAGGTTGGATGAGCTGCCCGATGCTACCGAACTTAGGGAGGCCTCGGTAGCGCACCACGCCGGTATGCAGGCCGCCATTAAGGGGGCCAAGGGCAATCGCTTAGACCTTACGGTCACTTGGAGGGAATTGAACATTTTAGACAGCAGCTTAACCAATGTCCAAGCAGCTTCAAACATCCTTACTCGGGCCGATTATCAGGCTTCTTGGTTTAAACAGGCCATAAAACTCGACCTTTTTTACGAAACAGGGGCCGGCCTGGAGAATCAAAGGGATTATCA
>CAZJFM010000055.1:0-4163 GCA_964545365.1 uncultured Candidatus Competibacteraceae bacterium
CGCTGTTGTTGACCAGCCAAGCCAGCGGATGTTCCACCTGTTGGACGGTACCTTCAGGTAGGGTTTGGAAAATTACCGGACTTTCAACCAATTCCGATAATTTAAGCTCTTTATATCTAAATGGCCTCGAAATGGGCTATTTGCCAGGTGCTGCGTTTTCGTCAAGCAGTTCTTCTTATTGGAGCACTCGCTGGGGCCTTCCACAGTTTCCCCTGTGGCTCCCCGCAGGCTCAACCCTTGGCTACAGCAGCATTGGCTCCAACCGCAACATTGCCTTCTATGGCATAGAATTCTTAGAAATCCCTTAACCATGCGCATCGCTTTCCTCTTCCTCATGTTTGCATTTGGCCTTGCGCCGGCTTCCAAAGCTCAAGGAACCCTTCAGTTCAATCAGGCCTTGGTGCTCACCGCACAGTCTCAGGCATCCTGTCCCAGCTGCTGGACGGTTCCGTCGGGTCGGGTTTGGAAAATCACCGGCTTTTCGTGCAACTCCACGGCCTTGCCGTCTTTGTATATAAACGGGCTCGAAGGCTCCGGCATGCTCGGCAGCTCATTTAGCACCGGGTCCACTTCATATTGGGGCCCGCGGTATGGTCAGCCCTCTTTCCCTATTTGGCTTCCTGCCGGAACAACCTTGGGTTTTGCCAACGGCACTTCCAGTATGAACACCATTTTCTACGGCATTGAATTTAATATAATACCCTAATGAAGCACCTGTCCCTTTTTTTGTTGGCCTTTTGCCTTTCAGTTATGGCATCTGCACAGGGAAGCTTGCAGTTCAATAAAGCCGTTTTACTAGAGGCCCATCAAAGCGATTGCGCCAGCTGCTGGACGGTGCCCGCCGGAAAAGTGTGGAAAGTCACCTCCATGAGCACCAATTCCTCTAATTTGGCCTCCATGCACGTCAATGGATATACGCTCGGCTTTTTGTCCCGCAGCACCACCCAGTCCGAGTCGCGCTGGGTCATCGAGTTTCCCCTTTGGTTGCCTGCGGCCGCTACCATGGGCTACACCAACCTTGGCTCCAACCGCAACATCACCTTTTTTGCTTTGGAATTCAATGTGGTGCCCTAAGATGTGTTTTTTTTGGCGGCCGGGCGGGCTGCTGCCTGCAAGTCCGCGCAGCCAAGCCAAGGGAGGCGGGGCCGCAGCGCCCTTCGCTAAGGTTCAGTGGCTGCAGCCCTCGCCCCCCTTTGGCTTGGCTGCTTGCGGGCTTTCCGGCGCATCCCTGCCGCATCTCCTTCCAAACACAATTGCAAGCCCATGAAAAACCTATTCGTCTGTACCGCCTTTTTGTTTGCCTTCTTTTGGGCCAATTCCGGCTCGGCCCAATCCCTGCAATTTAGTAGGGTAGTGTTGGTCACCAACCTGCAAACCGTGCCTGCCGGTAAAATATGGAAGGTAGAGTCGGCCATGCTTACCGGGAACCTCGGCATCAACACCGGAACAACCTCCTATCAGACTCAATCAGCCATCATTCGTGTAGATGGGCAAAACATAAACCTTTTGCACACATTTGGCAATTCCTATGGCGTGCAATTTCAGGAGCTTAGCCGCCTGCCCATGTGGCTTCCTTCAGGAACTACTTTGGAGCCTTCTACCAACATAGGCAAAATAAGCATCATCGAATTTACCGTAGTGCCATGAAACAGCTTCTTTTTTTAGTTTTCTTGGGTTTAGGAGCTTTGCTTCATGCCCAGAGCCTTCAGTTTAGTCAGGTAAAACTGGTCACAAGCCTAGAAACCGTCCCTGCCGGAAAAGTTTGGAAAGTAGAAAGCGTGATTTTTAATATTCCGGCTACTGCCATGCCCTTGGCCAACAGCGGAAGCACCAATTGCAATTACGGTCAATACCAAAACCAAGCCATTCAAGTCGATGGGGTTTTTACCAAGCTGGGTGGCGCGGGAAACACGGCCTACAATGGCTACACCGGGTATTATTACGGCACCAGTTTGCCTATTTGGCTGCCCGCAGGAGCCACACTCTCAGGAGGCCCTTGCCTCAATAAAATTTCGGTCATTGAATTTACTGTAGTACCATGAAACAGTTGCTTGTAGCCCTTTCTCTCGCTTTAAGCGGCATCCTGAACGCCCAGAGCCTCCAATTTAGTCAGGTTAAGTTGGTTACCAATCAGGAAACCGTACCCGCAGGAAAAGTCTGGAAGCTCACCGGATGTGCTTACAGCAGCAACATTACCGGAATGATTTCAACCGGCCAGGGGTCGGGAGTATCCTCAAATTCCGATGCCCTAATCCAAATTAATGGGCAAAACCGGGCTGTGCGATCGGTACGGGCAGCCGGGGGGTATAACCATGCTTCTGGCGTGGTTTGGGAAACCCATTGGCCACTTTGGCTGCCTGCAGGAGCCAACTTATCCGCCGGAACTGGTGTGGGCGAAATCTCGGTTATTGAATTTACAGTAGTTCCATGAAAAACCTTTTAATTACCCTTTGCTTTTCATTTGCGCTGAGTTTATTAGGCAAAGCCCAAGGCAGCCTCCAGTTCAATCAAGTACTGTTGCTTAGCACCAACAGCAATGGACAGTCCTGGACCGTGCCGGCCGGGAAAGTCTGGAAAGTGAGCTCCGCAAGTGTAAGTGGCAACTTTAGCAGTTTTATGGCCATTGGCCTTAATGGCACTTCGTATTGGTACACCCCCAACTATTCCGTGGATCAAGGCAGGTTTTCGCTAACCTTGCCCTTGTGGTTGCCTGCCGGCACCAGCCTAAGTTTACCTTTTCCGAACACGGTGGGCCGGTTTGCTTCTGTAATAGAATTTAATGTTGTTCCATAAATCAATACATATGCGTCGTTCCCTTTTTGCCGGATTTTTTGGCCTTTTTTCCAGTGTTGGGCTACTTGCACAAGGCAATCTGCAATTCAATCAAGTTTTGGTGATTAACGCGCAAAGCGGCACCCAAACCGTACCTGCCGGAAAAGTGTGGAAGATTACATCGCAGAACCTCAGCGGTGGGGTGTATTACAGCAACTGGACTAGCAATTCAAACACTACATGGTCCATTACCAACCCAAACCCCTGCAATGGCGCCACCTCAGGAACCAGTTCCATTAGGCAAGTCCGTAAGTATAAATGCCCAGATGCCAATAACAACCTTGTGCTCAATGGAGTAAAGACCAAGTTGGGGGAGTCCGGGCCGCTATGGCTGCCGGCAGGAGCTACCTTGGGAATCGTTGAAACCCCCTGCGTTAACTCCTTAAATCCAAATATTCCTTCAGCTACGCCGTATTATTTAGAGGATAGAACCGACCCCAATAACTTTCAGTATTATCGAGAGTGCGACGGCCCTATCAATGCGGGGGCTGTTTCCAACTCCATCTTGGTAAGCGTTATAGAATTCAATATTGTTCCTTAACCCATGAAAAATCGCCTCTTTTTTCTTGCTTTGCTTTTGTGCTCCTTTGGGTTGAGTGCTCAGGGAACCCTGCAGTTCAATCAAGTGTTGGTGCTAAATTCCCAAAGTGGAACACAAACCGTACCGGCAGGGAAAGTCTGGAAAATCACAGCACAGAACACAAGTGGAGGTATATATTTTTACAATTGGAGCAGCAACGATTTGGTTACTTGGTCGGTCAACAATCCCAACCCATGCACCGGAGCCACTTCAGGAACTTCCAGCTTAAGGCAAATCCGAAAAAGAAGGTGCCCGAAGTCCAACAATGCCCTGGTATTGAACGGGGTAACTACAGCGTTGTCCGAGTCTGGGCCATTTTGGCTGCCGGCTGGAACCACGGTAGACATTTTGGAAACGGTTTGTTTCAACACATTGAGCCCCAATATTCCTGCAGGAACTCCTTATTTTCAAGAGGATAGGACTGATTTGGGCGACATTAGGTCCTACTACGACTGTGCCGGCCCTATCAATGCAGGAGCGGTTTCCAACTCCATATTAGTAAGCGTTATAGAATTCAATATTGTCCCATAACCCATGAAGCATCTAAGCTCTCTACTTGTTCTGTTTTTACTTTCCGTTGGGCTGAGCGCTCAGGGAAACCTGCAGTTTAACCAGGTGTTGGTGCTAAATGCCCAAAGCGGTACCCAAACCGTTCCGGCCGGAAAAGTCTGGAAAATTACTTCCTTCTACACCGCCGGAGGGGTGTATTATGGGAATTGGTCCTCCAACTTCACCGCGACTTGGTCAACCG
>CAZJFM010000055.1:4263-15860 GCA_964545365.1 uncultured Candidatus Competibacteraceae bacterium
GGAGGGGTGTATTATGGGAATTGGTCCTCCAACTTCACCGCGACTTGGTCAACCGGCAGCCCAAACCCCTGTACGGGAGCGACCTCCGGCACAAGTTCCGTACGTAGAATAGAGAAAAAGAGATGCTTATCCGGCAACAACCGAGTGTTGGTGAACGGAAACGAGCTGGATATGGATGGAAACAAAGGGCTGGTTTGGCTTCCAGCCGCAACAACTCTTTCCATAAATACAACGCCCTGCGCCAACCTGTTGAGTCCGGACATCCCCTCGGGAACGCCCTATTATTTGAACGATCAATCCGACCCGAACCAGAGTGGCATCTATTATGCATGCGATGGCGCAATTAATGCCGGGCCTGTACCTAACACTCTTTTGCTAACCATTTTAGAATTCAACATTGTTCCTTAAGTTTGACTTTATGACAACCCATGTAAGATTCTGTATTTTATTGGCTTTAGTCTTTGCCGGAGCAAAGCTTTCTGCGCAAGGCAGTTTGCAATTCAATCAGGTGCTACTGCTTACTGCCCAAACAGGGCAGCAAACGGTACCTGCCGGTAAGGTTTGGAAACTCACTTCGGAACGGCAAAGCGGTGGGTATCGGTATGGAAACCATACCAACAACTTTAATGTCACTTGGTCTGCCACCAACCCCAATCCCTGCACTGGGGCAACTTCCGGCACGGTAAGTGTGCGCTATTTGGGCAAGGTGCTTTGTGGAACGTCCCAAAACGGTATTTTGGTGAATGGGACCCCCTTGCGCGGAAATCAGGAGGGGGCGCTTTGGTTTCCTGCAGGAACTACAATTTTGGTTTCAGAAACCCCATGTATAAATACGCTTAGCCCCAACATACCCGCCGGAACGCCGTATTATGTTTTAGATCAAACCAACCCCAGTGGAAATACCGGGTATTATGAGTGCGATGGGCCTCTAAACTTGGGCTCCGTTCCCAATACCCCTTTATACACGATTATAGAATTCAACATAGTTCCCTAACGCAATGAAGGTAAGAAACAGGCATATTCTTTCTTTGATTTTGGTATTAATCGGGCTAACTTGCTCTATGCGTTCTTTGGCACAAGGAGTACCTCCCTCGGTACAAGCCAAAATTGATAGTATGCAAGCTTGGATAGCTCAAGAAGCCGAGGCCGGAAGGCCTATTGAACAGGAAGCTTTGGAGGCATGGAACCGCAGAATTCGTGCCGAACAAGACAGAGTCAACGCCCTTTCTGAGGCCGATCGAAAGCAAGCAGAGCAGTCGGTTGGAAGCAGCGCAGAACTAAAACAGTTTTCGGGAATGACCGGCACGGCGTTTACAGTCCCTGCCGGCAAGGCCTGGAAACTTCGAAGGGTTACTTGCTCTGCCGGAATGGGCGATTATCAAATTTTGGTTAAATCTATAGCCTTTCCGGAAGAGCTGAGCGAGGGAGAAGTGCTGCAAACGCCAAGTTTTTCATCGGAAGCAGCTTTGGTAGCCGAAGACCAAAGCGAAATAATGTATACATTTGAAGTATTGCAGTTTGACCTCAAATAAACAACCAACCCTTTGTCTAAATCTCAACATAGTAATTCCACACCAAAACGCGATAGTATGAAGCCAATGACTACCGGCCTGCTGCTTGTCGCCGGCTCCGCTGCCCTTATAGGGTTTGCCGGGGCAGCGCGAGGGCAACAGGTTTTCTTCAATGGCGCGTCGGTTCATGTAGAACCGGGCGCTCAAATTTATGTCCAGGGAGGGCTTACCAACCAGGGCAGCGGACAAATTACCAGCAATGGTACCATAACGCTGACCGGAGATTGGGAAAATAACGCCTCCAACAACGTATTTACGCCCGGCGATACCGGCGTAGTCGTGTTGGATGGAGCCGCCCAAACTGTTCAGGGAACCTCTCCCACGCACTTTGCCCGTCTGGTGCTCAACAACAACGCTGTTAAGACGCTTAACTTAAACGCTGTTGTTACCGATCACTTAGACATCGACAGCTGTGAGCTGGCCTTGGGCAACGACACCCTTCATTTAACCAACCCTGCAGCTAATGCACTTTCCGTTAGCCCGGTTGGTTTTGTAAGCAATAGCTTAAATGGAGCTTTGGTGCGTTCAACCAATTCTACCGGGACCTACCTTTACCCCATGGGTTCAACCGTAGGCACCCCTCGCTACCGTCCGGTAAACATTGCACCGGCCAACGCAAATGCCAACGACTTCTCTGTAGGCTTTGTAAACAGCGACCCCAACAACGACGGATTCCTTACCAGCAACGCGCAAGCGCCTGCTTGTTGGGTAAACGATCAGTGGTACCACCACATCGGTCAACTGACCGGATCGTCTAACGCCGACGTTACCATTGCATTCGACGACCAACTCGATACTGTATTTACAGGCATCGCTAATTATACTTCCAACAACTGGACCGACCAAGGAAACGCCAACTTAGTGAGCAACGTGTCTCCGCAGTTGAGCACCCTTACGGCTAACGTAACTGCGTTTACGGATTTGCCTTTCGGTTTAACCATCAATACCATTCCGAGCAACATTACGCCAATGTCTTCGACCACCATCTGCCAGGGTGACAGCGTACAGCTCGATGCTGATTTTGACCATACCATTTATACTTGGCTAAGGAACGGAACCCCAATACCGGGTGTGGGTTCTTCCGATACGGCCATTTATGCAAACCAAGCAGGTACTTACCAGCTGGTGGGCAGCAACGGCATCTGTGCCGACACCTCACAAGGCGTGGTGGTGACGGTTAATCCTTTGCCAAACCCTGCTATCAGCAACCCGGGTACGCTTTGCGCAGGCGGTAACGCCACCAACTTAAGCGCAGCTACCCCTGGTGGTACTTGGTCAGGTACGGGAATCACCAACCCTACCGCCGGAACCTTTGACCCCAACGTCTCAGGTACCGGTTCTATTCAGGTGATTTATAACGTAACAGTGAATGGCTGCTCCGATGCCGATACCACCAACATTACGGTGAATACGCTTCCGGACGCTAGCTTTACTTCTCCCGCTGCAGTTTGTGATAATGGGTCCCCGGTAGCTTTGACCCCCACAAACTCAGGTGGTACTTTCCAAGGTTCAGGTGTGACTGGCAGCACATTTGACCCAACAGCCGCAGGTACAGGAGCCATTAGCGTATCCTACATTCTTTCTGCAAACGGCTGTACCGATACGGCAACCAACACCATTACCGTTAACCAGTCACCCAATATTGCCTTTAGTGCACAGCCTTTGTTCTGTCAAAACGGACAATCGGCCAACTTAAGCGCTACCCCAACGGGCGGTACTTGGTCCGGAACCGGCATTACCAGTGCCAACAACGGTACCTTTGACCCATCTGTAAGCGGCGTAGGAAACTTCAACGCCATTTATACAGTTACCGACAACAATAACTGTACAAGCATCGATACACAGTCTGTGGCTGTGAATGCGCTGCCTGACCCCAGCTTTACCGCACCCGCAACCGTGTGCGATAATGCAGGAACCATACAGTTTACGGCAACAACCTCCGGCGGTACCTGGTCTGGCAATGGTGTGGTAAACGCCAGTCAAGGAACCTTTGACCCTGCAACAGCAGGCACCGGTGTATCTCAAATTCTTTATACGGTAGATAATAACGGCTGTCAGGACACTTCATCTGAATTTGTAGATGTATTGCCCGCACCCAACGCTCAAATTGCCAGTCAAACAGCGCTTTGCGACAACGACGGTCCTTTGAACCTTAGTGCAACACCAGCCGGTGGCTCTTGGTCAGGTACAGGCATCACCGATGCCTCCCTGGGAACTTTTGACCCCTCAATAGCCGGTTCTGGTACTGCTCAAGTAGCCTACACCGCTACGGCAGGCCAATGTTCCGACACAGACACCTTGGATATTACCATTAACCCGGCTCCCGACGCTGTGTTTAGTGTTACCTCTCCCCTCTGTGTAACAGACAACCCTGTGGTATTGAATCCAAACACCGCTGGCGGATCCTTTAGCGGAAACGGAGTTAGCGGCACAAGTTTCGACCCCGCACAAGCCGGTGCAGGTATCATTGATGTAGTACATACCGTTTCGGCAAACGGCTGTACCGCTGTAGATACCCAATCCGTAACAGTGAATGACATTCCTGTTGCTGCTGGTAACATTACCTTGAACCAAGTAGGACAGTTGACCTATACGTATGACGGTACTGGAACCTTGTATGGCATTAACTACACTTGGGACTTTGGAGATGGTAACGTAGCTCAAGGAGATAGCGTTCAACATACCTACTCTCAAAGCGGTAGCTACGATGTTATGTTGATTGTAACCAACAACTGCGGAGCCGATACCTTTATGACCAAGCTTAATGTGGTTACCGGAATTGACGGGTTTGACGGTGGCGCTGCCATTACCGTGTTCCCCAACCCATTCCAGGATATGACCAATGTGCAGATCAGCTTGACCAATGCGCAAGAGATCAACATCGAGGTATTTGACATGCTCGGACGCAAAACCGGCGAAACCGGATTTGCTGCCATGCAAGCTGGCACCAACCAGGTGACTTTACATAGTCAGTTCTTTGATGCTTCTCGTGGTACCTACTTTGTTCATGTAGTGAACAAAGCCGGTGAGCGTTCTATCCACAAAGTGATTCGAATGAAGTAAGCTTTGAAAGCGCTAAAAAAAAGCCCGGCCTTTTGGTCGGGCTTTTTTTTGCGCCAGGGATGCGCCGGAAAGCCCGCAAGCCTACCTGTTTAGGGCTGTGAGGCTTTGGGCCACTGAGCCATAGCGAAGGGCGCCTAAAGCCCACGGCCCTTAACAGGGAGGCGCGGACTTGGAGGCAGCAGCCCGCCCGGGCGCCCTAATGTTAAATAGCTGTAAAACCTAGGAAACTTTTTTGGTTACTTGGGTTTCCAAGGCGAATATCCTACTACATTTGCCGCGTGAACGATCCAAAGTTTGTCCGAATACTGGAAGCGACCATCCGTCTTTTTTTGCGGTATGGGCTCAAAAGCGTTACTATGGATGACGTTGCGCGCGAGTTGGGCATCTCAAAGAAAACCCTGTATGTGCACTTTAAGGACAAAAAGCATTTGGTCCTGGCCACCATTCAACATTATGTAAAGAACCACAAAAGGTGCATAGAGGATACCTTGGCACAAGGCGGCAACGCTATAGATCGGTGGTTCCGCATTGCCCGCTTGGTAACCGAGGATATGAGCGAAATGAAGCCCACCATCTATTTCGATTTGCGCCGCTACTATCCTCAGGCCTTCCAATATTTTGAACAATTCCGGAACGGTGAGGTTTTGGCCATGATAAAACAAAATTTGAGCAGAGGAAAAGAGGAAGGCCTGTACCGCGCCGATTTGGACGTGGAGGTGGTGGCGCGCTTATATGTGAATATCATTCCACTTACCATGAACCCCGAAGTGTTTCCTTCGGCGCAATACTCCTTTACAAAACTATATTTTGAAGTGTTCCGCTACCATGTTCGGGGCATTGCCAGCAAGGAAGGCTTGACCTACCTCGATTTACACTATAAAAACCCGGAAGAGATATCCTCAACAAACGCATGAAAAAGCTTATGAAACCCGCACTGTTTTTTGGTTTATTGAGCCTTATGGCGTACAGCAGGCTTGGTGCGCAACAGCAATTTAGCCTGCAAGATGCGTATACCTATGCTTTAAAGCACAATGCCAATGCGCTCAACGCCGGCACAGAAGTTGAGATTGGCAAACAGCGCATCACGGAGAACGTGGCCACCGGTCTGCCTCAAATTTCGGCCAACGCCAACTATAACTATAACCTAGAGTCTCCGGTGTTCATTTTCCCGGACTTTATCAATGGCAATCCCGATCAGTTTACTACCATTCCTGCTGCTCCTTTAAACCAAGCGGTAATTGGGGTGAATGGATCCATGCTGCTGTTTAATGGACAGTACTTTATCGGAATTGCTACCGCCAAGCAGTTTTTAGAACTCACGCGGAGCCAAAAGGCACAAACCGAGCGCGACGTGCGTTTCCAAGTTGCGCAAACCTATTTTTTATGCCTGGTGTCCGAAGCTTCTATGCGCACCCTAGACTCTTCTCTGAAAATATTGGAGAAAAACGTGGAGGAGACCCAAGCTCTATATGCTCAAGGTTTTGCAGAGGATTTGGATGTTGAGCAGCTGGAGCTAATTCTTGCCAATACCAAAGATGCCAGAATCCAAGCGGATAATGCCCGTAAGCTCGCCTACGCGACCCTTAAGTTTCAGATGGGATTTCCGGCCCAAGAAGAAATAAGCCTTACCGAAAGCTTGGAAACTTTGCTGAATCAAGGCGGGTTTTCCGGCTTGGTTCCCGGCCTAAAAGACACCTTTGAGGTGAAGCAGCGGTTGGAATACCAAATTATGAGCCAACAGTTGGCCATCAATGAGTACCAAATCAAACTGCAAAAGGCCGAAGCTCTTCCCAGCTTGAGTACCAGCTTAGGCTACCAATACAACCTGTTCAACAACGACCGCTTTTTAGCAGGTTCCGGCACGGTAGGGGCGCAAGGAGGACTGGTTTGGGGGCTGAATTTGCAGGTGCCTATTTTCTCTAGCTGGAACAGAATGTCTAAACTGAAGCAGTTGCAGTTGGAGCGCGAAAAAGTGTTGCGCCAACAAGCCTATTTGGAGCAAGGTTTACAGGTAGAATACCTAAATGCCCGCAATCAGGTTATGGATAACTTTCAGCGTTTTCAAAATAGAGAAAGAGGCTTTGAGTTGGCTAAAAAAATTCGTCGAGTTAATGGCCTTAAATACAAAGAAGGCCTTATCACGAGTTTGGAATTGTCTCAATCCGAACAACAGCTGTTCGAAGCACAACAGTCTTATTATCAGGCTTTGTTTGACCTCTTAAACAGCAAAGCAGCGCTGGACAAAGCCATGGGCACTTTTTAATCTTCTTTTAACGCACTAATTATTTGTTATGAAACGTACGGTACGATTGGCTTCCCTAGGCATCTCCCTGGTTTTGCTTGCCTGCAACTCTCCTTCGCCTTTGGAGCAGAAAAAAGAAGCGCTTAAGCAGCTTAAAGGACAACTGGCCGAGCTGAAAACTCAGATTGCGGGCTTGGAAGAAGAAATTGCGGCACTAGATACCAGCGCAAACCAAGGCCTTAAAAGCCGGTTTGTGAGTGTCGAGGAAGTGACGCGAGGTACGTTTAAACACTATATTGAGGTTCAAGGCTCCGTAGAAGCCGACAACAACGTGTTGGCCACTCCCGAACAACCCGGAGTTGTTACCGGGGTTTTTGTAAAAGAAGGAGACAATGTAAGTGCCGGACAGCTCTTGGCAGAGCTAGAGAATACGGCCATCAAGCGCTCCTTGGATGAAGCCAAAACGGCACTCGAATTGGCCGAGGAAACCTATACACGCACCAGCAAACTATGGGAGCAAAAGATTGGCTC
This sequence comes from uncultured Candidatus Competibacteraceae bacterium, assembly GCA_964545365.1. Taxonomy (GTDB): domain Bacteria; phylum Bacteroidota; class Bacteroidia; order CAIKAF01; family CAIKAF01; genus CAIKAF01. Next base: position 11,671 of record CAZJFM010000055.1, read on the forward strand.
AGAGCTTCAATACCTGCAAGCCAAAACCAATTTCGAAACCATGCAACAACGGGTAAAAACCCTGGAAGCTCAAATCGATATGACACGCATTGTTGCTCCTGTATCCGGTACTGTGGACGCGGTGATGCTTAAGCCGGGCGAAATGGCGAGCCCCGGTATGCATGGGGTGCGTGTGGTAAATCTAAACCACCTTAAAATTGTGGCCCCTGTAGCCGATGCCTTTGTCGGCAGCGTTCGTACCGGACTTCCGGTGGAGGTGAGCTTTCCTGACCTTGATTTGGTGATGCAAAAACAAGTGAGCTTTGTGAGCAGAGTGGTTAATCCCGGCAACCGTTCGCTTAGCGTAGAAGTAGATTTAAGCGGCTGCGACTGCGCCATTCGCCCCAATATGGTTGGGAGCTTGCGCATCAACGATGTAACCCTTGACTCGGTTGTACAGGTGCCTTCCAACCTCATTCAGAATCTAGAAGACGGCAGCTATATTATGGCGGTAGGCACAGCCGAGAACGGAGGCCAAATGGCTAAAAAAGTGCCCGTGGTAACCGGCATGCAATACGATGGCACTATCGTGGTAACTAGCGGCCTCACCGAAGGGCAGCAAATCATTACCGCAGGAAGCAGCGAGGTAGTAGACAACCAACCTATAGAATTTTAAGCTAAGGCATCATGCAAAGCGAACGTATAAAAACGCTCAAGTTCACCAACTGGTGCATTCGAAACCGTACAGCGATTTATGTATTTACCGTATTTCTTTCGCTGGCCGGTATTGTGGCCTTCCTTCGAATTCCCAAAGAGCAGTTTCCCGAAATCGTTATTCCTACCATTTCGGTAAATACCATTTACCCGGGAGCTACTCCGGAAGACGTAGAAAACCTTATCACCAAACCCATTGAGAAACAACTTAAGTCCATCAATGGAACCAGAAAGGTAACGTCACAGTCAATCTCGGACTTCAGCTCTATTGTGGTAGAGTTTAATACCAACGTAGAAGTGGCTGAGGCCAAACAAAAGGTCTCCGATGCGGTAGACAAGGCCATGAAGGATTTGCCAACCGACCTCGACGAAGACCCAAGGGTGGAGGAGCTCGACTTTTCTGAGTTCCCCATTATGAATATTAACCTCTCAGGGCAATTTCCGCTCGAAAAACTCAAAGACTACGGCGAACAGCTCGAAGAGCGCATCGAAACCCTCCCCCAAATTACCCGGGTAGATATTGTCGGAGGCCTTGAAAGGGAAGTCCAAATTTTTGTGGACCTCTACAAAATGCAAGCTTCCGGCATCACATTTGGCGATATGGAACGCGCCGTAGCCGCCGAAAACGTAAACATCTCCGGAGGCGAAATCCGCATCGGAAAACTCCGCCGAAACCTTAGAGTAACCGGACAGTTTAAAGACCCTGAGGCCATCCGAAATATTGTGGTGCGCAGCAGCAGAGGCAACACCGCATTTATCCGCGACATTGCTACCGTAGTCGACGGATTTGCCGAAAAACAAGATTTTGCCAGGCTCGACAACAAGCCGGTAGTAACCCTTAACGTCATAAAGCGCTCCGGCGAAAACCTCCTTGAAGCCTCCGACGGTATTCGATCCATCATTGATGAATTCCAAAAAACCAAGTTCCCCGATGGCCTGGAAGTGGTTATTACCGGCGACCAATCCGATGCTACGCGGGTCAACCTCAACGAACTCCTCAATACCGTAATTATCGGTTTTGTTTTGGTCTTGGTGGTGCTCATGTTTTTTATGGGACTCAAAAGTGCCTTTTTTGTGGCCTTGGCCGGGCCTCTCTCCAGCGTTGTTGCCTTTTTAATCATGCCGGGGCTCGACTACACCCTCAACGTAATTGTGCTCTTTAGCTTTTTGTTGGCCTTGGGTATTATTGTTGACGACGCCATTGTAGTTATTGAAAACACCCACCGCTTGTTGCATAAACACCGGGATTTAGAAATAGAAACAGCCGCAAAATGGGGGGCCGGGGAGGTATTCGTTCCCGTTCTGGCAGGCACTTTAACCACCTTAGGACCCTTTATTCCATTGTTGTTTTGGCCCGGAATTGTTGGAAACTTTATGCAATACCTTCCGGTAACGCTTATTATTACCCTTGGGGCCTCTCTTTTGGTAGCTTTTGTAATGAACCCGGTGTTTGCTGCCGACTTTATGAAGCGCGACGAACACCTCATGCCCCCCCGCCGCAAAAAGCTCATTCGTTGGTCCATAGCCTTTGGGCTGCTGGCATTGTTCAGCTATTTAGGAGGCTCCATGGCGCTAGGAAACTTTTTGGTCTTTTTGCTTTTGGTCAATGCGCTTTACAACCTGGTACTTTGGAACCTGATTCGAGGTTTTCAAGAAAAGGCATGGCCTAAAGTCATCCGCGCTTACGAGCGTTGGTTGCATCGCCTCACAACACCTTTGGGCTCAACCCTTATGGTCCTGGGTGCGGTGTTTGCGCTTATTTTTTCGGCCATGGGCTTCGGAGCTTCCAACCCTAAGGTCAATTTCTTTCCGGATCCGGATCCCAACTTTGTGTATGTCTATTGCGAAATGCCCATTGGCACCGATGCCGAAGTAACCGATAGCCTTACCCATATCATTGAAGATAAGGTGTTTTCTGTGATGGGCAAAGACCATCCGGCCGTGGAAAGTATCATTTCTAATGTAGGCCTAAATGCAGGCGATCCACAAAACCCCGACCGTGTACCTACGCCACATAAGTCCAAAGTTACGGTGGCTTTTGTAAAATATGCCGAACGCCATGGCTACAGCACCAAGCAGGGCTTGGAGGAAATACGCAAGGCCTTTGAAAAGAGCCCCATTCAAGGAGCTACCATTACCGTCGACAAAGAGCAGGCCGGTCCTCCCACCGGAAAACCGGTGAGTATTGAGATTTCCGGCGAAGACTTTGACCAGCTGCTGGCGCTTCAAGAAGAAGTGAAACGACGCATTATAACCGAAGGCATTGAAGGTATTGAGGAGCTGAAAAGCGATTTGCAGCTCAATAAGCCCGAAATTATCGTGGAAATTGACCAGGAAAAGGCCCAGCGAGAGGGCATTAACTTGGCAACCATCGGCATGGACCTACGTACTGCCCTCTACGGAAAAGAAATTTCTAAATTTCGTGCCGCCGAAGACGATTACCCCATTCAACTTCGTTTGCAAGAACGGTACCGAAAATCGGCAGAGCAATTGTTGGCGCTAAATATCTCCTTTATGGACATGGCCACAGGACAGTTTCGCCAAATTCCACTTTCGGCCATTGCCAACCTGCGCTACGCCCCTTCCTACTCGGCCATCAACCGAAAAAACCAAAAACGCGTGGTAACGCTGGGCTCCAACCTGCTCGAAGATTACAGCTCTAGCGAAGTAAACCCGCTCATTCAAAAGAACGTAATCGATCAAATGGAAATCCCGGAGGGCTACGATATCCGACTCGCAGGGGAACAAGAAGACCAGAAGGAAACTTCCGACTTCCTTGCCGTGGCCTTCTTGGGCGCCTTGGCACTCATGTTCTCGGTAATGGTGACTCAGTTCAACTCCATCGTTAAACCATTGCTCATCTTCGCCACCGTGCTCTTTAGCCTCATTGGCATTTTTACCGGATTCGCCCTCACCGGCATGACCATGTCTATTGTTATGACCGGTGTCGGCATGTTTGCTTTGGCCGGTATTGTCATCCGAAACGGCATATTGCTCATTGAGTTTATTGACGAGCGTAGGCTCAACGGCATTGGGGCAGTAGAAGCGGCCATCGAAGCCGGTGCCACACGTATCACCCCTGTAGTGCTCACCGCCATCTCCACCATTTCGGGTTTGGTGCCTCTGGCCATCGGGTTTAATATCGATTTCGGCAGCCTACTCAGCACACTTGACCCAAAAATTCACTTGGGCGGCGACAATGTAGCCTTTTGGGGACCACTGGCTTGGACCATTATTTTTGGACTTACCGTGGCCACCTTCCTCACCCTGTTGGTGGTGCCCTCCATGTACGTTTTGGCTTGGCGCACCAAACACTGGGTACTGGCCAAGTTTAGGAAATAAGACATTCCAAATTAGGGAAAGTAGACTGTTGATGCGTTGCGTTTTCAAGTTTATAACCCTGACCAAGGCGTCAGGGGTCTTTGAAACCGACCGCAGCGTTGGTTCAAATTAAGGCGCAGGCAAATAGAAAGGCCACTGACGCTTCGGTCAGGACA
>CAZJFM010000056.1:0-15855 GCA_964545365.1 uncultured Candidatus Competibacteraceae bacterium
TACCGACATCCAGCCAATGCCTAAGGAAATACGTGCCCCTAGGGACAATCTGCTCAAAAAATCGCGCCCCAGCGCATCCGTACCCAAAACGAATGTAAAGCTTCTACTTGCCCTTTCCCCACCTGTATTTTCCCTTTCGTCAGCCGGCTCCCAAGCGTAAGAAGCCTCTAAGCCTTGGTCCAAAGAAAGGTTTTGGATGGCCTCAACTTGGCTACCCGGAGCCAGCAAACGCTTGCTTAGCCATTGGCGGTCTGCATCCGGACTGGAGTCGGTACCCAAGCGTCCGCCCGCAATGGCTACTCCCACTGCCAAAAGCAGCCAAAGCATCGATGCCCAAGCCCAGGGGTCTTGGCTTAATCGACGCAAAACACGTGCCGCCGGGTGGGTCGCTTCACTCATGGATGCAATGTTAGCTAATTATCGGCAAAAGCCTTGGCTTTGTGCCAAGAGGCTTTACTCAGCCAGCCCAACAATGGAACCCAAGGTAAGTAAAGCCAATAGGCCAGAGATAAAACAACTGTTCCCAAGGAAACCTGTTTAGCCCACCCAAAAAAGAGAAAATCCAGGCATGCCTTGGCGGCAACAAAACCCAACAAAGTCCTCCATCCGTCGGTGCTCCATACCGTAATCGGGGCCAAAGCATGAAACAGCCAAATCCAAAGCGAAATGTACTGAGCCGCATGGTTTTGGTAATGTTTGGATTTGGAAACCCAGCGTAGGCGTTGCTCCCAAATGGCCCGCCAGCGCTCCTTGCCATGGGTTTTCAGCTCCGGACAGTCGAATACCGCTACCGACTCGGGGCCATAATTTGCAACCACGGCATGCAAAAGGAATACATCGTCACCGCTATGGCTTGGCCCTAGGGCAGCACCCAAGTCGGTTATTGCCGTACGTGCTAGGCAAAGGGCAGCCCCTGAGGCCAAAAAAGGGAGCCTAAGTCCGGTTGCGGCTTGGGCATGCAAGCCCATAGCCGAAAAGTCAAGGGCATCTGCCCATTTCCCTTGAATTTGAGGCCATAGGCTACAATACCTAAGTTCAGGATTGGCAGCAAAAGCGTTGTGTAATTGCTGCCAAGCCTTTGATGTCCAAAGCACATCTGCATCGGTATGCACTAAAAAAGGCTTTTGGCTGTGCTTCCAACCGGTGCGGAGTGCCGCTTTTTTTCCTTTCCCCTCATTTTTTATGCAAGTGAAGCCCTCCTTTTTCAACCAGACTGCTGAATCGTCTTCGGAGTGGTCGTCAATAAACAAGAGTTCGACCTGCGGCTGGTTTTTCCAAAAGCTTACAAAGTCAGGTAGCACCTCTCGCTCGTTGCGTATGGGTACCAATACCGTGCACTGGTTTTCAAGAGCAAAGGAGCCACCTTTTCCGGTGCTCTTTTTGGATCGGTACAAACCCCAAGCGAGCAGCAGCAGCCATAGGAGCCAAGCCAAAAGCAACAAGAGGGCGGTCATGCGTTTGAGTTTTGGGAGGAACTACGCCACAACCAGAACGCGCCGGGAAGGGCCGGTAGCGCTAAATTAATGGCCCATAGCCACAAGGACGCGTGGAGACCATAATCGGCACCCAACAAATACACCGATAGTGATCCACGGGTAAAAATTTCAGCAAAAGCCTGACTTGGGATAACGGTATTCCAAAAGAAGACCAAGCTGAGTTTGGGAAGTGTGCTCCAAAGCTCTGCTTCCGGCGCAAAGGCCCAAACGCAAGCCAAAAACTGCGCCGTAAATACCAAGTAGCGCAGCAGGGAAAAGCTCAAGGCCAGTGCCATGTGCTTGGGGCGTATCCTAAGGCTTGCCTTTACCAGCCTTTTGGCCAATTTGAGCTTAGACTGACGGAGCAAATAGCGCAGCCATACCGGCGCCAGCCAAAGTGCCAAAAGCACCGGTAGCCCAAACCAAAGTACAATCCACCAAGCAAAAGGCGCGGTAAGCGCAAACGACGTAATGGTTTGGTAGGCCAAAGCCAACCCACCAACAAATAGGGTGGTGCCCAGTTGGGCAAAGCTACCCATGACCGATGCCATACCTGCCGACCAGCGGTAACGCGGCGGTAGACCCCAAACCCTGCCGGCAAACTCGCCAATGCGGTTTGGAGTAAATACCGACAAACTAACCCCACTCAGCAAAGGACCAATAAAGCGTGAAAAAGGAAGCGGAACCGCCGCGCCGCAAAGCATGCGCCATTTCACCAACTCCAACCACCAATTTAAGGGGCACAGCAAAAAGGCGGGAACAAGCCATAGCGGAGCTGCAGGCCTTACGTCGCCTAATGGGCGGCTGCTCAACATATAGACCAAATAAGCCACCGAAACCAAGGCCAAAATCCACTTGAGCCATGGCATCCCTCGGGAAAGCGTATCTTTGAAGGTCTTCATTCGACGCCTAAATTAGCCAATGCCCACAGACGAAGCATACAATATCCTGGGAATTGATCCGGGAACCACCGCCTTAGGCTTTGCCATAGTGCAGGTTAAGGGGAAAAAAATAGTGAAGGTACACGATGTAGGTCACCTCACCTTGGACCCCAAACGCAGCCATTTTGAACGTTTGGGCGACATTCATCAATTCGTCTTGAACCAGCTCTTTCAGCACAGGCCCAAGGAATTGGCCATAGAAGCCCCCTTTTTCGGCAAAAACGTTCAGAGCATGCTCAAATTGGGGCGCGCTCAGGGCGTTGTTATTGCCACCGCCATGAGCCAAGGCATGTCCGTGGCAGAATATGCTCCCCGCGAAATCAAACAAGCCCTTACCGGCCGAGGCAACAGCAGCAAAGAGCAAGTGGCAGCCATGGCGCGTAGCATATGCGGACCCCTTCCCGAACCACTCAGCGCCGACGCCACCGACGCCCTCGGGGTGGCCATTTGCCACTTTTTCCGACTCGGCAACGCCTCCCAACGCCCCAAAGCCAGTGCAAGTCTCCGACACATGGGCGGCTCAGCAAAAGGAAAGAACCAATGGTCCGATTTTCTTAAAGCCCATCCGGACCGTTTAAAATGAGGGGCGCCATTTCCGGCCCTCCCTCCAAGTCCTCAAATCCAAAGCACGCAGCGCTAGGCGGTGCGGGGGCTTCCACAAAGTTTTAGCCTCCACCCGCAAAGCGCTGCGGCTTTGGCTTCTCCGGGCTTTCCGTACCGGTCCGGGGCGCATATATCTTCCAGAACAAAAACCATGCAAAACCATTTTTGAAAGCGGCTTAAACTATAGGGCAGAAAATGCTTGCCGACAAATCCCCTTTTTTGTAATTGTTAAGGCCATACTTTCCCATTAACTTTGGATTATAAAATTGCAGCGCCATGGAAGAATGGATTTTTTATTTGCTGATTGCTGCCTTTGGTATCATAAGCAGTGCATATAAAGAGTGGAACAAAAGCCAACAAAACAAAAAAAACAAGGCACCTCAAGGGCAAAATACGGCTAGGCAGCGCGCCGAAGAATTGCTTAAAGAAGCCCGCGAAATGGCTCAGCGCAATCAAGAGCAGGCGCGGAACGCTTGGCCTACGGCATCTGAAGCCTCTTTGGAAACTCCCTGGAGTGAAGCATACGAGGGTTTTGAACAAAGCACGACCGGGCAGACCATCCAACCGGCAAAAGTGGATCCAATACCCGATAATGGGGAAAAATCGGAAGAAAGTGGCATAAATTTTAATGCGGAGGAAGCTAGGAAAGCCATTATTTATCAGGCTATTATGGAAAGGCCATACGCTTAATGGTGCATTTTGCGGGCAACCATATGGCGCTCTTGCTTGTTAAAACACCTTAAATATCTACTTTTACAAATTCTAAAATTAACGGTAGCATCATACACCCTTAAATCCTCACGGATATGATGAAGAAGATACTAAACTTAGCAATCGCACTCTTGGTCTTGCATGGCAGCCTATTAGCACAGGGTGCCATGGGCGAACTCAAGGGAACCGTCACAGACGACAAAGGAGAACCCGTGCCTTTTGCTAATGTGGTGCTTATGAAAGATGGCGTACAGGTACGTGGAGAAAGCACCAATTTCGAAGGTCAATACTGGATGAAAGCCGTGCCGGCAGGTAAATATGAACTGCATATTACCTCCCTGGGTCTTACCAAGCAGGTGCGCCCAATCACGGTGGAGTCCGGAGGTAACATCACTTTTGCAGACGCCCAACTGAAAGCCGAGTCTCAGTTGTTGGGCCCCGTTGATTTTGTAGAAGAGCTGGACCCGCTCATTAAGAAAGACGAAACCATGGTGCGCACCACCATTTCTCGTGAAGACATCTTGAAGCTTCCTAGTAGAAGTCCTTTGTCTGCAGTTACCACCGTTGGCGGTGTGTTTAGCCGCGATGGCGAGGTGGGCAACATCCGCGGAGCTCGCTCTGGTGCTACCGTATTTATTGATGGGGTAAAAATTCGTGGCGGCTCAGGCTCGCTTCCTCAGCAAGCCGTTGAAGAAACGCAAGTGATTTTGGGTGGTGTACCCGCCATGTATGGCGATGCCACAGGAGGTATTATTTTGCTTACCACACGCGGTATTTCTCCTAAGTGGTTTGGCAACATCGAAGGCCGAACCTCTAAATTTTTAGACAACTGGGACGATGCCCTGTTTAGCGCTGCTGTTGGTGGTCCTCTTATTAAGCGCACCGCCCCCGGTACCAACAATAAAGTGCCAATGGTAGGCTTTTTAGGTACGGTAGAAGGAAATTACCGTGGAGACCCTTCTCCAGTTGCAGGAGATATTTGGCGCATACGTGAGGATGTGTTGCGCGACCTCCGCGAAAACCCCATCCGCCTTTCCGAAACAGGAACCGGTAGTAGACTAAACGCAGAATACCTGCGCCGTGACGCTTTCGAAACTATTTCTCAGCGCCAAAATGTGGCAAGCTCTTCGTTGAATTTTCAAGCTAAATTTGACGTGCTTGCAAGCGATTATACCACTATTTCTGCCGGTGGTTTTGTGAACTTAGGCCGGCAACGTGGAGGCCGAGACGGTACTACCTACAACTACTCCTTGTTTAACTGGGAGAACAACGCCGAGTCTACAAACTTTACCTGGAATGTTTGGGGACGTGTGGTGCACCGATTCAAAGACGAGGCTCCCGATTCTACAAAAAAAGGTGGCCTTAGAAATGCGGTAGTTTCTTTGCAAATCGATTACCTGAAAGGCCTTGGTTCTACCCAAGACGCCACTCATAAAGACAACTTCTTCAATTACGGTTATGTAGGTCGTTTCGATATCCTTCGCCGTCCCGTGTATCCAAGCTTTGGTTTGGATCCGAAAACCAATATGTCCGGATGGCTGTACGGTGGTATGCAAGATACCTTGGTTACCTTCCAGCCCGGAGATTTGAACCCTACTTCTTCTGCCATCACCAACCAGTACTTTACCTTGTTCGATGATCCCATTGGAGTTTACGACCAATTGCCTAATATCATCAACGGGGGTGGATTGCTTAACGGCCAAAATCCCCGCTCGGTGTATAATTTGTGGTCGCACCCCGGCACTCAGTTTAACGGGTATTCTTTGAGCGACAACAGTCAATTCCGGGTGGTTGGACAAGGTTCGGCCAGTATTGGCGACCATGACTTTCAAATTGGATTTGAGTTTGAGCAACGCAACGATGCCTTCTACAACCTAGCTCCTGTGGGACTTTGGAGGACAGGTTGGCAGTTGGCCAATGCCCACTTGGGTGTTATCGACACTTCGGCTCCCATGCCTGTTTACGATCCTGAAACCGGGGTTTTCCAAGACACCATCAACTATCCTGCACTTTACCGCGAAGATGAGGACCGCACCGCAGAAACCGGCTACAAGTTCGGTGTGGGGCAGTCTTTCTTTGACTGGAACCTGCGTCGTAGCCTAGGTTTATCTGAGGATGGTTTAGAAACTGTAGACGTAGATGCCTTGGATCCGGGTCAACTTGACATCAGCATGTTTAGCGCTAATGAATTGTTGAATCAAGGGAACAACTTAGTGACCTATTACGGTTACGATGTGTATGGAAACCGTTCTACGGGGAACATTACCTTCGACGATTTCTTTACGGCCCGCGATGAGTTTGGCAACTTTACACGGCCCATCGGAAGTTTCCAGCCTATTTATTTGGCAGGTTACATTCAAGACAAGTTTTCTTTTAAAGACATCATCTTTAACGTAGGGGTGCGTATCGACCGTTTCGATGCCAATCAGCAAATATTGAGTGACCCTTACTCTCTTTACCAAACACGCAGTGCCGGAGAGGTTTCAGACTTGGGTGGCAACAGCGTTACCCACCCAGGCAACATCGGAAACGATTATGTAGTTTATGTAAACGACCGGAACAACCCAACCGATATCTTGGGCTACAGAAACGGAAATGTATGGTACAATGCCGATGGTCAGGTTATCAATGATCCAGCTTTACTTCGTACCGCCAACGGTAGGGTTCAGCCTTTGATGGTTAACCCCGACGACGACGTGCAAAGCCAAGGCTTTACGCCAAGTGGAGCTTTTGAAGACTACACCCCTCAGGTTAACGTTATGCCTCGGGTCTCTTTCAGCTTCCCCATCTCCGACAACGTTGGTTTTACCGCTTATTACGATGTGTTGACGCAGCGTCCATCCGGTGCTGTGCGTTTGAATCCACTGGATTATTTCTTCTGGGATAATGCTGCCTATAACAACTTTGGTACCTTCTTTAACAACCCAAGCCTGCGTCCGGAGCGAACTACCGACTTCTCGCTCGGTTTCCGTCAAAAGCTTACCGAAAATTCAGCTTTGAAAATCTCGGCCTTCTATCGTGAGCTCCGCGACATGATTGCCTTGGTGCGCATCAACGAGGCCTTCCCCAGGTCTTACGGAAGCTGGGATAACATTGACTTTGGTACGGTTAAGGGTATCACCTTTGAGTACGAAACCCGTCAGATTGGTAATATGAAAATGACCGCGACCTATACCCTTCAGTTCGCTGACGGTACCGGTTCTGACAATACCAGTCAATTGAACCTAGTAAACTCAGGTCAACCCAACTTGCGTACTACTGTACCCACCAATTACGACCGTAGGCACTTATTTACCGCCTTCTTGATTTATCGTTTTGGCGGTGATGGAAATGGCGGAAGAGGGCACAAATACAATGGCCCCGCAGCGCTTAAGCCTGTGTTGCAAAACTTTGGTTGGAGTGCAACCCTTCGCGGTGGCTCAGGAGTGCCATACAGCGGACAGAGCAACGTAACCGGAACCCAATTGTTGGGTGGAGGTGGACAACCTTCCCTAGAAGGTTCCATCAACGGAAACCGCTTGCCATGGGAGTTCAACATCGACTTAATGGTGGACAAAGACATCAATATCTTCTGGGGTAAGAAAAAAGACGGCGGCGACAACGACAACCGCAAGAAGTCTACCTTGAATATTTACTTACAGGTATTGAATGTATTTGACATTCAAAACACCATTGGAGTGTATGCCGCTACCGGCAACCCCGACGACGATGGCTACCTTACGGCACCTCAGTTCCAACCCTTCATCAATGGTCAAATTGACCCCTTGGCTTTCCAAGATATGTATACTTTAAAGGTGAATGACCCGCGCAACTTGAGCTTGCCTCGCAGAATTCGCCTGGGTGCTATCCTATCCTTTTAATTGACACAAACGTTCCTAACGACTACCGAAGCAACAAGACATATGAAGCAGTTCCGAATGTATCTGGTCTTTGCGGTCATGCTTACCGCCAGCCAAACCGGTTACGCCTACAAAAGAGGCGGAGATAAATCGGGTGGTTCAGGCACCAATCCCGATAAAGCCTTGGCAGCAGATTGTTTGCCTCCTTCCACTTCAGCCGAATTGAATGTGAATAACGTACGCGCGTTGATTCACTCCGGAGGCGATATGTGGTGGGACTTAATTGCCAACGCCCGTTATGAGGTGCCTCAAGGTTCCGGCAGACACTCCCTGTATGTGGGTACTTTATGGATTGGAGGTCGCGATCAGAATACCCAAACGCTAAAACTAGCGGCACAACGTTACCGCAGTAGTGGGGTCGACTACTTTACCGGTCCTTTGGACCGTTTAGGCACGGCCGAAGTTGATCCTGAGACTTGTGATTTATACGACCAAATTTGGGCGATTACCCGGCAGGAAGTCGAGCAATTTCGTTTGTGTAATTGTATTGCTCCCGACGACCCCAGCTGCGACGGTTACACCGTTCCTGAATCCATTCGGGAATGGCCCGGTAATCCAATTGTTCAAGCCAATGGGCAACATTTGGATATGCAGCCTCTTTTGGCGCCTTTCTTTGATGCCAACGACGATGGGGTTTACCGCTGGGAAGATTGTGATTACCCCTTCTATGATCTAGACAACAACATCGATTGTGCGTCGGATCGTTCCGCCTTCGTTTACGGTGACTTTACCCTTTGGTGGGTGTTTAACGATAAGGGAAACATTCATGGAGAGTCGCAAGGCGATCCCATTGGTATGGAAATTCGGGCGCAAGCCTTTGGGTTCAATACCAACGATGAGATCAACAACATGACCTTCTACAACTACGAGCTTATCAATAGGGGAACTACCACCTTGGCAGAATGCTATTTTGGTGTGAATACCGATGCAGATATTGGTGGCGCTATCGATGACTATACAGGTTGTGATGTGCAGCGTGGTTTCGGCTTTATGTATAATGGGGACGCCTTTGACGATAACTTTTCCGGTCAGTTGGGTTATGGTGAAAACCCTCCGGCCATCGGAATCGACTTTTTCGAAGGTCCTTACTTGGACTCCAACGGAATCGCAGAAACTTTTTCTCCTCTAGACATTTCCAACCTTCGCGATACCAGCCGTTGGAGTGGTGCTTTTGGCATCAATGGCTTAGGCTTTGACGATACCATTGCCGATAACGAGCGTTTCGGAATGCGCCGCTTTGTATATTACAACAACCCGGGAACCGGTCCTACGGCCGACCCAAGCACAGCGCCTGGTTATTATAATTATCTGAGAGGTATTTGGCTCGACAACACCCGTATGGTTTATGGTGGCGATGGTTATCCGGCACCGGGCAACGGTTCCACCAATATCGTAGCCGACTTTATGTTCCCCGGAGATTCCGACCCCCTCAACTGGGGCACTAAGGGAATTGACCCTGGCTTTGATTGGCGTGAGCAAAATACGGGGTCTGCTCCAAATACACCCGGAGACCGCCGTTTTGTGCAATCTGCCGGTCCATTTACTCTACGCCCCGGTTATGTGAACGACATCACAACGGGAGTTGTTTGGGCTCGTACCGCCAGTGGTGACCCATTTGAGTCTGTAATTCGAGTACTACGCGCCGACCAAAAAGCGCAATCCTTGTTCGAGAACTGCTTCCGCGTATTGAATGGACCTGATGCTCCGGACTTAAACATTCAGGAGCTTGACCGGGAGCTTGTTTTGTATTTGACGAATCGCCCTACAAGCAACAACTATTTGGAAGAGTACGAAGAACTCAATTATTTCATTCCTGAGTTTTCGCTAAACACAACCACGCAAACGCGTGATACCGTAATCTTTGTTCCCGCTTGGACTAGAATTGATACCACACTTAGTGGCGACACCATGTACGTGTATGGTCAGCAGTTCATCAATGGAAATACGGCCGACTCTACTTTGGTATTCTTTGATAATTCAAACAATCCTATCGATTCCTTGTACGGATTTTTCTCCAACCCCAGTCAACCGGTGTTGACTACCATTAATTTGGGAACCACTACCGATTCCACCTTCTATGATCGGATGATTCGCTTCCAAGGATACATGATTTATCAGCTCAGAGATGAGACGGTAACAGCCACAGACATCTTTGGAGAAGACGGTAACAGTGTAGCCCGTTTGGTTGCTCAGTGCGATATACGTGATTTCGATGAGGTGGGTAACCCTATCGGAACCATTACCAATTTTGAATTCGACGAGGATTTGGGCTTCTCGGTTCCTAAAGTAATGGTGAATGGTGCCAATGAGGGTATTATTCACTCTTTCCGAATCACCGAGGACCAATTTGCCTTGGAAGACAAACGCCTGGTAAACCACAAGACCTATTACTTTATGGCCTTGGCTTACGGCTACAACAACTTTAAGAATTTCGATCCAGATGATCCCAACCAGTTGGATGGCCAAAAGGAACCATTCTTCTTGGGACGCCGTAATATCCGTGCCTACTCCGCAATTCCTCATATTCCCGCTCCGGAACTGAATGGAACCTTGTTGAATTCTTTGTATGGAACCGGTCCTCAGATTACGCGCATTGAGGGTTACGGCAATGGCGGAAACAACGTTCGCTTGACCAAAGAAACCGAGGAACTAATCTTGAACTCTCCGGACAACCGAGCTGACACACTAGTATATGAACTAGGCTTTGGTCCTGTAAACATTAAGGTGATTGACCCGCTCAAAGTGCGTGGCGGTTCGTATCAACTCAAGATTACTGATCCTAACCCCGCTTCCGATGGTACCTTAAGTCCGGAAGCACGTTGGGTACTTCTTGAACCGGGTAGTCCGGCCGGTGATACCGTAGCGGTTTCCGAAAAAGACTTGTCTACCTCCTACGAGCAAATCATGTTCGACCGAAGAGACATTGCTGATACGGATCCTTTCCTAGGCTTCTCTATTACCATCCGCCAGGTACAAAATCCCGGACCAGTCTATGAGGTAATCAATGCCAATATTCGTCAAGACAGGGAAATTGAAAATGGGTTCATTTCAGCGGATATAGAATATGGAGATGTGCAAAACCAGTGGATTGGTTTCTTCCCCGATCAAAATACGGGGTCTCCTTCAAACTATGTGCGCTCGGGTACCACCGAAAGCCAACAAGATCCTCAGTGGAACTCCAATTATATTGAGGTGTCTGCTGGTGGCTCTGATCAGGCGCTTTATGTGGACCCAGATGCCAGCTTCGAGCGTAATATTTCCTTCTTTGGTGGTGGAGGAATTGTACCCTATATGCTTACAGGGTCCTCCATTACCTACTTGGACGATGCCGGCAACACTCGTCCGGCCCATCAATTAGGTTCAAATGCCGTAATTGGTGCCAATGGACGAATCGCTTCCAGCGTGCGCTTTGAACGCTTAATGCCATCCGTGGATATCGTACTTACTCCAGACCGTTCTCTTTGGACGCGTTGTCCGGTGTTTGAAACCCAGGATATTGTGGATTTGGCTTATCGTCATCCGGCATTGAACAACCGTCCCGAAAAACTCTCCATGCGTCACAGTCCTTCAGTAGATAAGGACGGGAATCCGGCTACCCCCGGTTCTGGAGTCAGCAACGACCCCAACGATCCCAACTATATTTCTGAATGGGGCTTTAGCTGGTTCCCTGGATATGCGATTGACGTGGAAACAGGGCAAAGGTTAAATATGGCCTTTGGCGAAGACTCCTATTTGGTAGGTAACAATGGACGGGATATGCTCTTTAACCCATCCGTGACCGATTTGACCACCGGTCAGGGTGTTTTCTCTCCACTGGGCGATGTATTGGCAGCCGGTAAGCACTTCCTCTATGTGTTTGGTTCCAATAGAAGCAACGGCCCTTACGATGCGTTCCCTTCCTACGATGCAGGGGCTCAATTGGCAGATTATTTGAACTTGCCCAACGGTGAGCCAAGAAATACCATTTCTCCTTCAATTTCCAGAAATATTTGGAGGAACTGTGCATGGGCTGGGGTGCCTTTCCACCCCAAAGGAACCGATTGGTTGCGCGAGGAGATTCGGATACGCATGCGTGTGGTTCGTAGGTATCGGTCAGGCTATACCGCCAATGATGTTTCACCCACACCGGAGAACAACAACCAGCCCTTGTACAACTTCTCCATGGACAACCTCACGCCCACTGTGGGTAATAACGATGCGGCACGTGCTGCCCTTGATTTGATTCAAGTGGTGCCCAACCCATATTACTCTGCCAGTGGCTATGAAACAAGCCAGGTAGATAGCCGGGTTAAAATCGTGAATTTGCCCGACGTATGTACCGTTAGCATTTATGCCCTAAACGGAACCTTGATTCGTCGCCTTGAAAAATCAACCAGCTCCATAACCTCTTTGGACTGGGATTTGAAAAACTACGCCAACATTCCAATTGCGAGTGGCCTATACATTATGCATATACAGGCGCCGGATATTGGCGAACGCATCATTAAATGGTTTGGTGTTATGCGCCCAATCGATCTAGACTCCTTCTAAGCACCGGAAAAGAAAGAAGTTATGAAGCATTTAACATACATTACCCGCAAAGGCCTTTTGGCCGGAATGCTCGCCGGAGCTTTAATGCAACCGGTTGTGGCGGGAAACGAAGACCGTGCCGGTTCGGCCGGAAGCACCGATTTGCTGATTAATCCCTGGGCTCAAAGCTCAGGCTGGGCAGGTGCCAATACGGCTATTGGACGCGGCCTGGAATCGCAGTTCCTAAATATTGCCGGAATGGCCTTTACCGAGCGCACCGAGCTTTTGTTTACTCATACCCGCTGGCTTGCCGGTACCGATATAGGAATTAACGCTTTTGGCTTTTCTCAAAACTTAGGCAAAAGCCGCGGGGTTTTAGGCCTGAGCGTTATGAGCCTCGGTTCCGGTGATATTCAGGAAACTACGGTAGAACAGCCCGAAGGCACCGGATCGACCTACACGGTCAATAACTTAAACCTTGGTCTTTCTTATGCACGTTCTTTCTCAGATCGTATCCATGGTGGGGTTACTGTTCGGTTGGTAAACCAGGCTATTTCTAACGTTTCTGCGAGTGGTTTTGCCGTCGATGCAGGCATTATCTACAAAACTACGGTAGGTAAGCCTAAGAAATACGAGGGAATAGATTCCGACAACCTTCATTTTGGCATTACCCTTAGAAATATCGGTCCTAGAATGATGGCAACCGGAGACGGTTTATCTGTTAAGAATATCTCGCCAATATTTGGGGCTCCTGTTACTCAGCAACAGCGTTCTGCCGAATATGAAATGCCGGCGCTAATGAACATTGGTATTGCTTATGTTCAACGTTTCTCTGAAGCTCACAGGCTTACGGGTGCTTTTAATTTTACCACCAACAGCTTTACCAAAGACCAATTTCAACTGGGCTTGGAATATGGGTTCAAAGACTTTTTGATGATTCGCGGTGGATATTTGTTCGAAACCGGAATCTTTGGGGAGCGAGAAGGCGTAGAGGCCGATTTGTTGAATGCGTTTACCGGCCCTTCTGCCGGCTTTACGTTCCGCGCACCCCTTAAAAAGGGCGGGCGCACCAAAATCGGCATTGATTATAGTTATAGAGCTACCTTTAATTTCAATGGAGTGCACACTTTTGGAGCACACTTGCTGCTATAATTAAGAAATAGTTTTTTAAATTTGAGAAACAGAAGGCCTTCGGGCTTTCTGTTTCTTTTTGTTAATACTACAGTATATGTCTAAAGTCACCTATTTGACCCAAGAGGGCTACGATAAGTTACGTGCTGAATTAGATCACCTCATTTCCGTAGAACGCCCAAGTATTTCCGCTCAAATTGCCGAAGCCAGAGATAAAGGCGATTTGTCCGAAAATGCCGAATACGACGCAGCAAAAGACGCCCAAGGTCTATTGGAACTTAAAATATCTAAACTGCAAGAAACCGTGCGTAATGCGCGAGTGCTTAGCGAAGATCAGTTGGATAGCTCAAAAGTATACCTGCTTAGCCGAGTTAAAATCAAGAACCTTAAGAACAATATGGAAATGACCTACCAAATTGTTTCTGAGAATGAAGCAGATTTAAAGGCCGGTCGTATTTCCGTCGAAAGCCCAATTGGCAAAGGATTACTTGGCAAAAAGCCTGGCGATATAGCAGAAATTCAAACCCCTGGAGGCTTGATTTCTTTTGAGGTGTTATCCATTAATGCCTAATGGCTTCCGTTTTTTCTAAAATATTTGCCGGAGAGATTCCCTGTTTTGAGGTATATCGTTCTCAAAACGTCCTTGTTTTTATGGACATTAAGCCATTAACTCAGGGCCATTGCCTGGTGATCCCCAAAAATGAAGTTGACCACTACCATCACTTACCCCAAGAAATTGCCGTAGAGGTCCATAAAACCGCCTTAAAAGTAGCCAAGGCACTTCAGCAGGTGACCGGAGCTGAGCGCATAGGTTGGGTTGTTGCCGGTTTTGAAGTAGCACATGCTCATGTGCACTTGATTCCCTGCAATACCATGGAAGAAATGAATTTTGAAAACAATCGGCTCGAAACCGATTCTGATGCCCTTAGGGAAATGGCTCAACGCATTACCGCTGCCTTAACCTGAAACCCTGGCCGTAGCCTCTTCGCCTCGCTCCATCACGCGAGCCTGCACCTGAATGCCTTCTTGGTGTAGGGCCATCCAAAACTTATGTATAAATGAGGGGTCAAGCCCTAGCTCCTTGGCACGGCGCGTACGGCTGCTTAAAATCTCATTCCAACGCTCCAATTGAAAAATGGTGACGTTATGCTCTTGCTTGTAGCGACCAATCTCCTCGGTGACCCTTAGTCTCCGCTCCAATAAGTTAAGCATGTCCTCATCCAAACTGTCAATAAGCAAACGCAATTGATGCAGGCGGTCAAGAAAAACCTGTTCTTCGCTTTTGTTTTCCCGGTGAATTAAAGCACCTAAAAAGGCTTCTAAATCCGTTTGTTTTATTTGCTGTTCTGCATCGCTCCAAGCTACTTCCGGGTTTGGGTGACTCTCAATCATAAGGCCATCAAATGCCAAATCTAAGGCGCGTTGGGCCACATCTTTAAGCAAATGCCGTTTGCCTGCAATATGGGAAGGGTCACAAATGACGGGTAGGTGAGGAACCATACCTTTGAGTTGGAGTGCGATTTCCCACCTCGGCGCGTTACGATAGGGGTGCGCATCGTAGCTGGTAAATCCACGATGTACAGCACCCAGTTTTCGAATCCCTGCCGAATGAATACGTTCAAGGGCACCCAACCATAAATTTAAATCGAGACTAATTGGGTTTTTAACCAAAACAGGCACGTCGACCCCGGTGAGCGCGTCTGAAATTTCTTGCACCGAAAAAGGGTTAACGGTGGTTCTTGCGCCAACCCAAAGAAGGGAAACACCTGCTTTTAAAGCCGCCTCCACATGTTCCCCATTAGCTACTTCTACGGCCGTTTTAATGCCGGTTTCTTCCGTAGCTTCTTGCAACCATTCAAGCGCTGGTTTTCCATGTCCTTCAAAGCTGTTGGGCCGGGTTCTGGGCTTCCAAACACCTGCTCGAAGGTAGTCGAGCTCCTTGATTTGGCTCAGCAGATGCGCCGATTGAAGTATTTGCTTACGGCTTTCCGCCGAACATGGTCCGGAAATAAGCAGAGAGGAATTTCCTTTCGGAGACCAAGCATGCAGAGGTACTAAATCAGAAAGCAAGGCATTCATGTATTCACAAAACAGTCAAACAAGGCAATTGGTTGCCAAAGCGAATATCCGTTATTTGAAACAGCCGCCCAAAAAAAACGTATATAAGAGCAAATAATCGGCGTATCCTGCTAATTTTGCGCCCTTGTTCTTTTTATTTGGGGCTGACTGGTTTTGACAGCATGTGATATCGGTCAGTAAGCATGTCGAGGATTGCTGCTTGCCTCGTTAATCAAAAGCTTCGACACGTTAAGTGCCGACAACCACGACTACGCTCTGGCTGCCTAATCAAAGTTGATTACGCAGTGAGCTGCTCCACCTAAAGCCTGCCTGTTGCTTTAGGGCCGGAGTATCAGTCAAATCAGGCTGCTGCCAAGGAAGTTCCGAACTTGGTTTAAGCTAAGGAACTAAGGGTAGATTAGGCCGTCATCAGCCGTTTTCTGCCCCGACAATTAAGCGGTGACTAAGCATGTAGAAAGCTGGTTGATGCCATGTTTGGACGCGGGTTCGATTCCCGCCAGCTCCACT
>CAZJFM010000057.1:0-15139 GCA_964545365.1 uncultured Candidatus Competibacteraceae bacterium
CCCGGCAAGGCTGCGTTTGTTTGGGAAAAACAGGGTAAAGCCTTTATTGATGCGATCATTAATGGAAAGTGGAACACTTCTATGGTAGATGAGTCCAAACGAACGCAGGCTTGGCTGGCCGGAACAAGGGCCGGATAAGATGGTAAACTTAGATTGGAACCTAGGCCCAAAGGCAAAAAAAAGGCTTTTCCCGAAGGAAAAGCCTTTTGTATTTGCATTATTTCGCAGGAAATTACTCCTCAACCACGGAGCGGCTACGGTCGCGTTTAGCGGGTGCCGCCTGTTCCTCCTCTTGTGCCATGCGCTCGTAATCGTCGCGATGGTAAACCACAGGTTTACGGTAGGCCTTAAGTCCGGTACCGGCAGGAATTAAGTGTCCTACGATAACGTTTTCTTTGAGACCTTCGAGGAAGTCTTGCTTGGCGCTTACGGCAGCTTCGTTCAAGACCTTGGTAGTCTCTTGGAAAGAGGCAGCCGAAATCCAGCTGTCGGTTTGCAATGAAGCCCGCGTAATACCCTGCAGGATGGGATTTGAAGTTGCGGCAACAGCATCACGCGCCTCAACCAATTTAGCATCTCTGCGCTTAAGGGCACTGTTTTCGTCACGCAAACGACGAGCGGTAATGATTTGACCCGCACTTAGCTCTGTAGAGTCGCCAGGATCAGTTACCACTTTATGACCAAAGATGGCATCGTTTTTCTCCATGAACTCCACCTTGTTCACCAAGGCATTTTCTAACAAGCTGGTATCGCCTGAATCTAGGATTTCAACCTTCTTCATCATTTGGCGTACAATCACTTCGAAATGCTTATCGTTGATTTTTACACCTTGAAGGCGGTATACCTCTTGGATTTCATTTACCAAGTATTCTTGCACGGCGGTTGGGCCTTTGATGGCCAAAATATCGGAAGGAGTGGTAGCACCATCAGTAAGAGGCTGACCGGCCTTCACGAAATCGTTTTCCTGAACAAGAATGTGCTTACTTAGAGAAACCAGATATTTCTTGACTTCGTTGGTACGCGAGGTAATTTCAATTTCACGGTTACCGCGTTTGATTTTACCAAAGCTTACCAGGCCATCGATTTCACTAACTACAGCGGGGTTGCTTGGGTTACGGGCTTCGAAAAGCTCGGTAACTCTTGGCAAACCACCGGTGATATCTCCAGTTTTGCCGGAACTTCTTGGAATCTTTACCAATACCTTACCGGATTCCACCTTGGCACCGTTTTCCACCATGATATGTGCGCCGGTAGGTAGAGAATAAGACCGCAATACTTCGCCTTTTTTATCCAATACCCGAATGATTGGGTTTTTGGTTTTGTCGCGGCGCTCGGTAATCACCTTTTCGGTAAAACCAGTTTGTTCGTCTTGTTCTTCGCGGTAAGTAACACCGGCTTCGATATTTTCGAAGTCGACTTTACCTTCGAATTCAGAGATGATAACTGCGTTCCATGGATCCCAGTCACAGATGATATCGCCTTTGCTCACCAAATCTCCCTCCTTAAAGTACAGGGTAGAACCATAAGGAATATTGCTGGTAGTGAGTACGATGCCTGTATTTTTATCGACCAAACGCATTTCAGCGGAACGGCCAATAACCACGGTTTTGGTTTCCCCTTCCGGAGAAGTATGATCTACGGTCCGTAGCTCATCAATTTCAAGTTTTCCATCGTATTTGGCAGACAACTTGGACTGAGAAGCAATGCCACCGGCCACACCACCTACGTGGAAAGTACGCAAGGTAAGCTGAGTACCGGGTTCACCAATGGACTGAGCCGCGATAACGCCGACAGCTTCTCCACGCTGCACCATATTTCCACTGGAGAGGTTTCTTCCGTAACATGCGCTGCACACTCCCCGCTTGGTTTCGCAGGTAAGTACGGAACGAATTTCCACCATTTCTATGGGCGATTGGTCCACTTTTGCAGCCAACTCTTCGTCGATTTCCTGACCTGCCTCGATAAGCACTTCACCGGTATTGGGGTGAATAACTTCATTCAAGGACACTCTGCCAAGGATTCGGTCATGGAGCGATTCCACCACTTCATCGTTGATTTTGAGGGCAGTCATTTGAAGTCCACGTAGGGTACCGCAATCCTCTTCAGTGATGATGACGTCTTGAGCCACATCTACCAAACGACGGGTTAGGTAACCCGCATCCGCTGTTTTAAGGGCGGTATCGGCCAAACCTTTACGGGCACCGTGGGTAGAGATGAAATACTCGAGAATAGAAAGTCCCTCTTTAAAGTTAGAGAGGATGGGGTTCTCGATAATTTCATTTCCGGTATCGCCGGATTTTTGTGGCTTGGCCATAAGACCACGCATACCACAAAGCTGACGAATTTGTTCTTTGGAACCACGTGCACCGGAGTGGAGCATCATATACACCGGATTGAAGCCTTGTTTGTCCTCACTGATTTGTTTCATGAGGATTTGAGTCAGCTTACTGTTGGTGTGTGTCCAAATATCAATGATTTGGTTGTAGCGTTCGTTGTTGGTAATGAAGCCCATGTTGTAGTTGCTCCAAACCTCTTCCACCTGATTTTGAGCGTCGCTGATGAGCTCAATTTTTTCTTCGGGGATAACCAAGTCATCGATAAGGAAGGAAAGACCACCTCTAAAGGCCATTTGGAAACCAAGCCGCTTAATTTCATCTAAGAACTTAGCGGTGGTGGCCATATTGGTTTGCTTAAAGATGCGGCCAATAATGTCGCGCAGAGATTTCTTGGTAAGCAATTCATTAATGAAGCCGATACCTTCGGGCACCACTTCATTAAAGAGCACTCGACCTACGGTGGTATCCAGAAGTTCATTTTTGAGACTTCCATCGGATTGACGCACGTTCACCTTCACCTTAATTTCGGCGTGCAGGTCTACCCTAGCCTCGTTGTAAGCAATGATTACTTCTTCGGGGCCATAAAAAGTTAAACCTTCTCCACGTACAGGGAACTCCTCGGTATGCTTACGGTTCTTGGTAATATAATAAAGACCAAGTACCATATCCTGAGAAGGTACTGCAATAGGCGCACCATTGGCAGGGTTAATGATGTTGTGTGCACCCAACATTAGAATTTGAGCTTCTAAGATGGCTGCATTGCCTAGAGGCACGTGAACTGCCATTTGGTCGCCGTCGAAGTCAGCGTTAAATGCGGTACAGGCCAAGGGGTGCAATTGAATGGCTTTGCCTTCAATAAGTTTAGGCTGGAAAGATTGAATGCCTAAGCGGTGCAACGTTGGTGCACGGTTAAGCAGCACCGGGTGTCCTTTGAGCACACTTTCCAAGATCTCCCAAATTACCGGATCGCGACGATCTACAATTTTCTTGGCAGACTTAACGGTTTTAACGAGTCCCCGCTGAATGAGCTTTCGAATCACAAAAGGTTTGAATAGCTCCGCGGCCATATCTTTAGGCAATCCGCATTCGTGGAGTTTCATTTCCGGCCCTACAACAATAACCGAACGTGCAGAATAATCTACCCGCTTTCCTAATAGGTTCTGACGGAAACGACCTTGCTTACCTTTAAGTGAGTCGGACAAGGACTTGAGCGGACGGTTGGCATCGGTTTTAACCGCCGAGGACTTCCGTGAGTTGTCGAACAAGGCGTCAACTGCTTCTTGGAGCATGCGCTTTTCGTTGCGCAGAATTACTTCAGGGGCTTTAATTTCGATAAGACGCTTGAGTCGGTTGTTTCGAATAATTACCCTTCTGTAAAGATCATTGAGGTCGGAGGTTGCAAAACGTCCACCGTCCAAAGGCACCAAAGGTCTTAGGTCCGGAGGAGTGATTGGGATAACCTTAATAACCATCCATTCCGGACAGTTTTCCATTCTGGAATTGGCATCACGAAAAGACTCAACAACTTGCAGTCTCTTTAATGCCTCTTGTTTTCTTTGCTGCGAAGTTTCGTTGTTTGCCTGGTGCCGTAGTTTGTAAGACAAATCGTCCAAATCTACCCGCTGAAGCAAATCGTACAATGCTTCTCCTCCCATTTTCGCCACGAACTTATTGGGATCGTGGTCGTCGAGGAATTGATTTTCTTTGGGTAGCTCTTCGAGAATATCCAAGTATTCTTCCTCTGAGAGAAAGTCTAGTTTCGCCAAAGAATCCTCTTTAGGACCTGGGTTTACCACCACATACTTTTCATAGTAAATGATGGATTCAAGCTTTTTGGTGGGCAAACCCAGCAACAAACCAATTTTGTTAGGCAGGGAGCGGAAATACCAAATATGAGCTACGGGAACCGTGAGCATGATATGACCTGTACGTTCGCGCCGCACCTTTTTCTCGGTTACTTCAACACCGCAACGGTCACACACAATACCTTTGTAGCGTATGCCTTTGTATTTTCCGCAGGCGCATTGCCAGTCCTTAACAGGACCGAAAATACGTTCACAGAACAGACCATCCCTTTCGGGTTTAAAGGTCCGATAATTGATGGTTTCTGGTTTAGTGACTTCTCCTCTGCTTTGCTCCAGAATATGATCGGGAGAGGCAAGGCTGATTACGATTTTAGAAAAGTCGCTACCGGTTTTGGCTTCTTTTTGAAAGGCCATATGATCCGCTTAGATAAGGTTTTACTTCCGAAATTATTCTAGGGTTATTTTGAGACCCAAGCCTCTGAGTTCATGCAAGAGTACGTTGAACGACTCAGGGATACCCGGTGTTGGCATAGGTTCACCTTTCACGATGTACTCATATGCTTTGGCTCTTCCCATTACGTCATCGCTCTTAACGGTTAGCATTTCCTGGAGGATATTGGCGGCCCCGAAAGCTTCAAGAGCCCACACCTCCATTTCTCCAAAACGCTGACCTCCGAACTGAGCTTTACCACCCAAAGGTTGCTGAGTAATTAAGCTGTATGGTCCAATAGATCTTGCATGCATTTTATCGTCCACCATGTGGCTTAGCTTGAGCATGTAGATGATACCCACTGTTGCCGGCTGGTGGAAACGCTCTCCGGTTCCGCCGTCGTATAGGTAAGACTTACCTAACCGTGGCAATCCGGCTTTCTCTACCTCGTTTTGAATGTCATCGATAGAGGCCCCGTCAAAAATTGGAGTAGCATATTTCTTATCCAATTTACGACCGGCCCAAGCCAGGATGGTTTCATAAATCTGGCCCAGGTTCATCCGTGAAGGTACCCCAAGAGGATTCAACACGATATCTACCGGTGTGCCATCCTCAAGGAAAGGCATGTCTTCAGGACGTACAATCCGTGCAACAATACCTTTATTTCCGTGGCGTCCGGCAAGTTTATCCCCTACCTTAAGCTTACGTTTTTTAGCAATATACACTTTGGCCAGTTGAACAATACCGGAAGGAAGTTCATCTCCAACGGTAATGTTGTATTTCTTGCGCTTGTGTACGCCGAGCAAGTCGTTGTGCTTAATGGAGTAATTGTGGATAAGCAACTTAACCTTAGCATTGATTTCATCGTCTTTAATCCAATTTTCCGGATTAATATGGATATAATCAATTTGTGTGAGTGCCTTACGGGTAAACTTGCTGCCTTTTTTAACTACTTCCTCACGGAGGTTATTGAATACCCCTTGAGAAGTCTTGCCTTCCAATAAGCTAAGCAAACGCGTAATCAGCTTGTCTTTAAGTTCAAAGAATTCCTTTTCGTATTCTTTGTCAAGGATTTCAAGTTCCTTCTTATCCTCGGCTTTGGTTCTTCGGTCCTTCATGGACTTAGAGAACAGCTTCTTATCAATAACCACTCCATAAAGCGACGGCGGAGCCTTCATAGAAGCGTCCTTAACATCCCCTGCTTTATCGCCAAAAATAGCGCGTAGAAGTTTTTCTTCGGGGGTAGGGTCGGACTCTCCTTTAGGAGTGATTTTACCGATAAGGATATCGCCGGGAACCACTTCGGCACCGATACGAATAAGACCATTTTCGTCCAAATCGCGTGTAGCTTCTTCGGAAACGTTTGGAATATCCGCGGTAAGCTCTTCTTGCCCCATTTTGGTATCCCTAACCTCCATAATGAACTCATCAATATGGAGAGAAGTAAAGGTATCGTCCCGGACTATTTTTTCCGAAATCACAATGGCATCCTCAAAGTTGTAGCCTTTCCATGGCATAAACGCCACAAGCAGGTTACGCCCAAGGGCTAATTCTCCCTTCTCGGTACCGAAACCTTCACACAACACTTGCCCACGACTCACTCTCTGCCCTTTTTTCACGATGGGCTTTAAGTTGATGGTGGTATTTTGGTTGGTTTTACGGAACTTAATGAGCTTGTAGGTCTTAACATCATCGTCGAAACTTACCAACTTTTCTTCGTCGGTTCGTTCGTACCTGATGCTAATTTTCTCTGCATCTACATATTCTACGACCCCGTCGTATTCTGCATTAAGCAGGAGTCGGGAATCACGTGCTACCCGTTCTTCAAGTCCGGTCCCCACGATGGGAGCATCAGGCTGAAGTAAAGGAACCGCTTGCCGCATCATGTTTGACCCCATGAGTGCACGGTTTGCATCGTCGTGTTCAAGGAAAGGAATCAAGGATGCAGCAATGGATGCAATCTGATTGGGGGCTACGTCCATCAATTTAACCTCATGAGGCTCAGAAAGCGGGAAGTCTCCTTCAAAACGTGCTTTGATGCGCTGGCTTTGAAACTTTCCTTTCTCGTCTAAGATGGCATTCGCTTGAGCAATAATATTGGCTTCTTCCTCTTCTGCAGAAAGATATACCACGTCATCGCTCAACTGTACTTGGCCGTCATTTACTTTGCGGTAAGGAGTTTCAATAAAACCGAGTTTATTGATTCTTGCGTATACACAAAGCGAAGAAATAAGTCCAATGTTCGGCCCCTCCGGGGTTTCAATCGTACACAAACGACCGTAGTGGGTATAATGCACGTCACGAACCTCAAAACCTGCCCGTTCTCTGGATAATCCACCGGGTCCTAGAGCAGAAAGGCGACGCTTGTGCGTAACCTCAGCCAAAGGGTTCGTTTGATCCATGAACTGACTCAGCTGGTTGGTTCCAAAGAATGAATTAATAACCGAAGACAAAGTCTTGGCGTTGATCAAATCGATGGGAGTAAACACCTCGTTGTCGCGCACATTCATACGCTCACGGATGGTTCTGGCCATACGCGCCAAACCAACCCCAAACTGATTGTATAGTTGTTCACCTACGGTGCGGACACGACGGTTTGACAAGTGGTCAATATCGTCTACGTTGGCCTTAGAATTGATTAACTGAATCAGGTGCTTAACAATAGCAATGATGTCTTCTTTGGTAAGCACACGAGTTTCAGAGCCAATATCCAAACCAAGTTTTCTGTTGATTCGGTAGCGTCCTACTTCCCCTAAATCGTAGCGCTTGTCAGAGAAGAACAATTTATCAAGTACGCCACGCGCAGTTTCTTCGTCCGGGGGGTCGGCATTTCTAAGCACACGGTACACATGCTCTACGGCTTCAATTTCAGAGTTTGTAGTATCCTTTTGAAGCGTATTGTAGATGATGCTAAAGTCGGCCGAACTGCCGTCTTCTTTATGAAGAATAATGGATTTTGTTCCCGAATTAAGAATTTCCTCTACATGTTCGGCTTCGATAATGGTTTCACGGTCAAGGATGACCTCGTTACGTTCAATCGAAACCACCTCACCTGTATCTTCGTCTACAAAATCTTCGATCCAGGTTTTAAGCACACGAGCTGCTAATTTCCGGCCCACGCACTTTTTCAAATTGGTTTTATTGACTTTAACCTCATCGGCCAAATCAAAAATACCGAGAACATCTTTATCGGATTCAAAACCAATGGCCCTAAACAGGGTAGTTACGGGTAGTTTCTTTTTCCGGTCGATGTAAGCATACATCACATTATTGATGTCGGTTGCAAACTCAATCCAGCTACCTTTAAAAGGAATAATACGGGCCGAATAAAGTTTGGTTCCGTTGGCGTGGCGGCTTTGCCCAAAGAAAACACCGGGCGAGCGGTGCAATTGAGAAACGATAACCCGTTCTGCACCATTGATAACAAAAGTGCCTTTGGGAGTCATATATGGAATAGTGCCCAGATATACGTCTTGGACAATAGTTTCAAAGTCTTCGTGCTCAGGGTCTGTACAATACAGTCTAAGTTTGGCTTTAAGCGGAAGGGCATAAGTCAAGCCCCTTTCGATGCACTCGTCGAGGGTGTAGCGTGGGGGATCGATATAATAATCGAGGAATTCCAGCACGAATTGATTACGGGCATCCGTAATTGGGAAGTTTTCGCTAAAAACCGCGTACAAACCTTCGTTTATGCGGTTTTCAGGAGTAGTTTCCAATTGGAAAAAGTCCCTAAAAGATTTTAATTGGATTTCCAGAAAATCAGGATAATCTACCTGATTTTGAATGGAAGCGAAATTATGCCTTTGAGGCAAATTCGATTGTTGGGTAGAAGATTTTGGTGCCACCGCCATAAGATAGGACGAAATTAAGGAAAAGACAAATAAAAAGAGAACCTGAATAAACAGGATAAGACCCTACCCCATATAGCATATGGGGCTCGGGTCTGTCGGATTCCGTTTGGTGTGGAGCAGAACTTACTTAAGCTCAACTTCAGCACCGGCTTCTTCCAGCTGAGTTTTAATAGCTTCAGCTTCCTCTTTGGAAATACCTTCCTTAATGGGCTTAGGCGCTCCGTCAACAAGTTCTTTAGCTTCTTTGAGGCCAAGACCTGTAAGTTCCTTAACGGCTTTAACCACGTTAAGTTTGGAACCACCTGGGCTGTTAAGGATAACATCAAAAGATGATTTTTCTTCTGCAGCTTCGCCACCACCGGCACCGGGGCCGGCAACAGCAACTGCAGCAGCAGCAGGCTCAATGCCATACTCTTCCTTTAAGATGGTAGCCAATTCATTGACTTCCTTCACGGTGAGGTTGACCAATTGTTCGGCCAATTCCTTTACTTCTGCCATGATGATAATTGTTTAAAGATGTGGATTCGGTGAAAATTTAAAATGAAGATTTAAGCAGCGCGTTCTTCGAGCGCTTTGACCAAGCCGGCAATTTTTTGACCGCCGCCTCCTTGAAGAGCGCCAATAACGTTCTTGGCAGGAGATTGCAGCAATCCAATAACATCGCCGAGCAATTCTTCGCGGGATTTGAGCGAAGCCAGGGCTTCCAAGTGCTCTTCACCAACAAAGGTGGCAGCATCAATGTAAGCCGCTTTTAAGGTAGGCTTGCCCATTTCTTTCCCAAACTGCTTTAACAGCTTTCCAGGTACGTTGCCGGTTTCGGCTACCATAAGTGCGGTAGTACCTTTGAGCGATTCAAACAGTGGAGAAAAATCCTTTTCGGAACGCTCCATGGCTTGGCGCAAGAGGGTATTCTTAACCACGTTAAGTTTTATACCCTTCTCAAAGCAAGCACGGCGCAATTTGGTCGTTTTTTCAGCAGACATCCCGGAGGTATCTGCCAAATAAAAAACGTCATTGCTGGCAAGCGTTTCGAGAATTGCTTCAATGGCCTGACTTTTTTCTGATCGGGTCATCAGCTTTACGGATTTTAATTAACCTACGACAGATTTAGCCTCAACACGCACGCCGGGACCCATGGTTGGAGACATAAAAATGCTCTGAACATAAGTACCTTTAGCGGAAGAAGGCTTGAGTTTGGCAATGGTTTGCAGGAACTCGCGGGCATTTTCCTGCAACTTTTCTGCCTCAAATGAGGTCCGGCCTATGGTCGTATGCACGATACCATACTTATCGACCTTAAAGTCAATTTTACCGGCTTTCACATCTTCGACAGCCTTACCAACCTCCATGGTTACCGTTCCGGTTTTGGGGTTAGGCATTAGGCCACGGGGGCCCAATATACGTCCTAAAGCACCAATTTTTCCCATAACGGCGGGCATCGTAACAATAACGTCTACATCGGTCCAACCATTTTTGATTTTCTCGATGTATTCATCAAGCCCTACCATGTCAGCGCCGGCGGCCTTAGCTTCTTCCTCCTTATCCGGAGTACAAAGCACCAACACACGCACGCTTTTACCAATTCCATGAGGAAGCTTCACAGAACCACGAACCATTTGGTCCGCTTTGCGGGGATCAACACCAAGGCGAACAGCGATGTCCACACTAGCGTCAAACTTGGTAATTGAAAGATCTTTAACAAGCGCAGCTGCCTCACTGAGGCTGTATTCCCTGTCGGTTTCTACCTTACCAAGGGCTGCTTTCATTTTTTTTGTTAACCTTGCCATTGCTCTAATTAATTCGCGGGAAAATCTCCCTCAACGGTTATACCCATAGAACGAGCTGTTCCGGCTACCATGCGCATGGCGCTGTTTACCTCGAAACAGTTCAAGTCCTTCATTTTAATTTCGGCGATTTCTCGCACCTGATCCCAATTTACAGATCCTACCTTTTTACGGTTGGGTTCAGGAGAACCACCTTTTACCTTGCTTGCATCGATTAGCAAAACGGGCACTGGTGGGCTCTTAATGATAAATTCAAACGACTTATCGGCATACACGGTAATAACAACCGGCAGCACTTTACCCATTTGATCTTGCGTCCGAGCATTAAATTGCTTACAGAAGTCCATAATATTGACTCCCTTAGCACCCAACGCGGGACCAATTGGGGGAGAAGGGTTTGCTTGCCCTCCTTTAACCTGTAGTTTTATAAAACCACTTACTTCCTTTGCCATGACGATTTAATATACGTTTTGTCCGTTAACTTTCTTTTTCGACTTGCATGTAGCTCAGCTCCAATGGCGTTTTTCGTCCAAAAATCTTAACCGAAACCTTGAGCTTTTTCTTTTCTTCATTGATATGCTCAATAATTCCGGAAAAATTATTGAAAGGCCCATCGATAACCTTCACCGACTCACCTACCATAAACGGAATATTCAATTCCTCCTCACTTTCGGCAAGCTCATCTACCTTACCTAACATGCGGTTTACTTCGGAAGCGCTTAAGGGCTGTGGGCTTCCACCCTTTTCACCTAAAAAGTTGATTACCCCAGGTACGTTGTTAATGGTATGAGGCAGCTCTCCAATTAAGGCGGCTTCGATAAAGATATATCCGGGATAAAGGCTTTGTTCCTTGCTCACCTTTTTACCCTTCCGTATTTGGTAAATCTTTTCCGTTGGAATTAAAATCTGACTCAAATAAGCCTCAATCCCTGCACGACGGACCTCCATTTCGATGTAGGCCTTGATTTTTTTCTCCTGCCCACTGATGACCCGCACCACATACCATTTTTTTATAGACTCGGACATCTGCTTCTTTGATATTTAGCTGCCAAACAGCAAGTCATACACCAATTTCATTACTCTGCTAAATACAGAGTCCATTGCGAAAACTGCAAGGGCAATCAAAAGAGAGGCCACGAGAACCACAATGGAACTGCTTTGAAGTTCCGGCCAGGTAGGCCATGAGACCTTATTGACCAGCTCCTCGTAACTTTCTTGTATGTAGGCTTTCAGTTTCACCTTATTCTTTGTTTTGCACGGGTGCCTGGATTCGAACCAAGATCAACGGTTTTGGAGACCGTTATTCTACCCTTGAACTACACCCGTAAAAAAGCGGCTGGCGCTTCCTGAATACCCAGGAAGGCACCAACCGCATATCAGGTCGATCAATATTACTTGATGATTTCGATAACCTGGCCGGCACCTACCGTACGTCCACCCTCACGGATAGCAAAACGTAAGCCTTTGTCCATCGCAACCGGTACAATCAGTTTTACTGAAATG
Source organism: uncultured Candidatus Competibacteraceae bacterium (assembly GCA_964545365.1). GTDB lineage: Bacteria > Bacteroidota > Bacteroidia > CAIKAF01 > CAIKAF01 > CAIKAF01. The sequence continues at coordinate 11,710 of CAZJFM010000057.1, forward strand.
GTTACGTTGTCTCCGGGCATTACCATCTCACGTCCTTCGGGAAGGGTGATTTCGCCGGTAACGTCTGTCGTACGCAGGTAGAACTGAGGACGGTAGCGGTTGTGGAAAGGAGTGTGACGTCCACCCTCTTCTTTCTTCAACACGTAAATCTCCGCTTTGAATTCGGTATGTGGAGTGATGGAACCGGGCTTGGCAATTACCATACCCCGACGAATGTCCTTCTTGTCAATACCACGGAGCAACAAACCAACGTTATCGCCAGCTTCGCCACGGTCAAGAATTTTACGGAACATTTCTACACCCGTTACTACGGTCTTCATTTTCTCTTCTTGCATACCGATGATTTCCACTTCCTCGCCGGAAAGGATTACACCAGTTTCAATACGGCCGGTGGCAACAGTACCACGTCCGGTGATAGAGAATACGTCCTCGATGGGCATCAAGAAATTCTTCTCAACATCACGTGGAGGAACAGGGATGTACTCATCCACAGAAGCCATAAGGTCGCGGACGGTTTGTACCCATTTTTCTTCTCCGTTGAGTCCACCCAAAGCAGAACCTTGGATTACAGGAGTGTTGTCGCCGTCGAATTCGTAGAAAGAAAGAAGATCACGGATCTCCATTTCTACAAGCTCTAGCAATTCAGGGTCGTCTACCATATCCACTTTGTTCATGAATACGACAATGCGAGGAACGCCTACCTGACGCGCCAAAAGGATGTGCTCACGTGTTTGTGGCATAGGACCATCCGTAGCGGCCACTACCAAAATAGCACCGTCCATTTGAGCCGCACCAGTAACCATGTTTTTTACATAGTCGGCGTGACCTGGACAGTCCACGTGTGCGTAGTGACGATTCGCAGTTTCGTATTCTACGTGAGAAGTGTTGATGGTGATACCACGCTCTTTTTCTTCAGGAGCGTTGTCGATCGAGTCGAAAGACCTCGCCTGAGAATGACCGTCAGCTGCTAACACTGCGGTAATTGCAGCTGTTAAGGTAGTTTTACCGTGGTCTACGTGACCGATGGTACCAATGTTAAGGTGCGGTTTTGTCCGCTGGAAGTTCTCCTTTGCCATATTTAGAGATTTAGAACCGGTTGTGCAATGATTCAATTGTCAGAGCCAATGAGGGGACTTGAACCCCTGACCCCTTCCTTACCATGGAAGTGCTCTACCAGCTGAGCTACATCGGCTTTCATAAAGAACAAATGTCCCGAGGGACTTGAGCGGGAGACGGGATTCGAACCCGCGACCCTTAGCTTGGAAGGCTAATGCTCTAGCCAGCTGAGCTACTCCCGCTTTTTACCTCGCAACGGGGTGCAAAGGTAGTTGTTTCCAACTAATTTACAACACCCGAAGTGAAATAGTGGGGAGAGCAGGATTCGAACCTACGAAGCCGAATGGCAACAGATTTACAGTCTGTCCTCGTTGACCGCTTGAGTATCTCCCCATTTGCGCATAAAAGAACGGAGCCGGTGGAGGGATTCGAACCCCCGACCAGCTGATTACAAATCAGCTGCTCTGGCCAACTGAGCTACACCGGCTGATGCGCAAAGGGCTGCAAATGTAGTAAAGATTTTATTCAATTGCCAAAACCGCTAAAAAAATTTTAACGGTGGCGCTCCTTGTGCTTTTCAACCTGCTTTCTTAAGGCATCCATGCAGGCATCCAAGGATTCCTCAAAACTCTTGGTGGTTTTGCCGGCAAATAAATCGTTGCCCGGCACTTTTACCCGAACTTCCGCTGTTTTGTTCGAATCCTCCGTGTTGTTCTCCAATTTGTAGTTCACCTCTATCCCTACAATCTCCTCGTACAAACCATACAACTTTTCCATTTTCTTTTGTGTGTGGTCGTTCAACGATGCTTCTATGTTGAAATTGACGGGGTTTATTAATATGTTCATCTGTGTATGGTTTAAAATTTTCCCAAATATAGGAGTTGCCAAGCACTCTTAGCTACTCCTCCCATGGGCTTTCTCTTAAAATCTCTCAAAGTTCCTCGCCTCTTCCTCCTAAAAAACGCCGCCTTAACCCCGAGTAAATAAGGAGCAGCTGCCAGGTTGCGGATAGTACAGCCGCGCATCTATAACTCCCCTTCTTTGTTCCTTCCTTTGGGATGTGCGTTTTTGTACATCTCCCGCATGCGTTCAAATTCTACATGGGTATACACTTGTGTTGCCGCTAAATTTGCATGGCCCAGCAGCTCTTTTACGGCCTGAATATCCGCTCCATTATTCAACATCCATGTGGCGAATGAGTGACGCAAAAGGTGCGGACCTCGGTAACTTTCCGTAGTCAATTGACCGGTATAATAACGCACCCTGCGGTACAACCAACCGGCCTGAAGCGGAGCTCCTTTGTCGTTAAGGAACAGCTCCGGCCTTTGCACCCCCATATCCTTCAAAAAAAGACTCCGCTTATGTACATAAGCATTCAACTGATCCATCAACAAGCTATGCAAAGGCAATATCCTTGTTTTATTTCCCTTTCCCCTAACCCGCAATTGAGCCCGGGCTGCATCAACATCGTTCAATGTTAAGCCAATAAGTTCCGCACTTCGCATGCCTGTCCACAAAAACATCCCCAACATGAGCTTGTCTCTATAGCCCGAAAAGTCATCTTGAAATACGAGCGTGTGCAAGCCCTCGGCTTGCTTGGAGGTTAAAAACCGGGGCGTCTTCTCGGCAATTCTAAGGTTGGAGATGTCCTTTAATGGATGGTTCACGCCAAATCCCTTTTTGCGCAGGTAGCGGTAAAAAGACCGAAGGGCTGAAATCTTTCGATTGATGCTGGTCTTTGCTAGGCCCCGGTGTTGAAGCCAAACCAGATACCTGCTAAGGTCTTGCGGTTCCACATTTAACCAATCGGGGGATTGCTCCAAACCAAAAAGGAAGACCTGAACTTGGTTCAAATCTTCCTTGTAAGCTTTTATGGTATGCGCGGAGCATCTGCGCTCTGCTTCTAAATATGCTGCAAATGCCGGAACCAGGGTATGGTTAAGTTCCGCCATACAGGCATGTATTAGGCATTTTCTTCTTGGCTGCGCATGCGTTCGCGGTAAGCGGCTTTGAGCACCTCGTCGCGACGTTTTACCGAAGGTTTGGTAAAGTTCTGACGCCCACGCAATTGCTTCATGGTACCGGTACGTTCAAATTTCTTTTTGAACTTTTTTAGTGCCCGATCTATATTTTCGCCTTCTTTAATTGGAATAATCAACATACTAAAACACCTCCTTTTATCTGGGAGTGCAAAGGTAGTGATTTCTGTTGCTTTTCCAAAAAAGCGCACAAAAGCTTTGGGAATAAAAATAAGGGCTCTATATTTGCACTCCTCATTTAGGCCCCGTAGCTTAACTGGATAGAGCATCTGACTACGGATCAGAAGGTTAGGAGTTCGAATCTCTTCGGGGTCACTGAAAATCAAAGGCTTGCA
>CAZJFM010000058.1:0-15025 GCA_964545365.1 uncultured Candidatus Competibacteraceae bacterium
CCGCAGAATTATCGCCCAAGGCTTTTCAAGTTCAGTCTTTAATGGAGTTGCCTGAACTTATCCACCAAATTTCCCAAAGCTGAATTTGGGCCCATTTTTGCCATAACGCAGACGCAAAAAAAGTGCCCTAATTTTTGAAAGCCAACCCTTCGGATGCAGATACCACGGCTTATTTTTCAATGGTCCTGTATACCGTTTCCCCGTTTGGAGCATTTGTTTACGTACAAAGCCCGGCATAAGCCCCCATTTGCAAGCAAAGGTTTTTTTTCCGGGATTCATGGGCACGCGCTGTACCGATCGACTCATGAAATGGTAGACTAAAGCGTGGCCAAAACCTCTAAAGTCTCTGACTCCTTGCATCCAAAGCTTCATTGAAAAATCAGGATCGGAATACAAGCCCGGCGTATATTCTTCAGAATAGCCCTCTACGGCTTCCCACAGCCTTTTGCTTACCATGTTGGGAGGCCAGGTAGCTCCTAGCCAATCTTGCCGTTTAAATTTTGAAAAAGTTGCCAGCAGATCAGCTTCTTTAAATGCCTTTGGATTCCGACCAAAATCCACAGGTGCTACCACCGCTTTGTTTCCTGTAGCTTTTGGTTCAAGCATGGTGGCGCTAAAAAAGAACCTATCGTCGTTGCGAGACTCAATGGCTTCCACCCATGGAATATCCCAGCCCGGCAGAACATACATGTCGTCGTTCATAAATACCAAATACTCCTTTTCTGCCAAGGCTGCAGCAGCATTTAGGGCCTTGCAGACCCCAACGTTCCCTTTCGAATAGCTGTAGGTAATGCCCTCTCGTTCCAAAAAGGCTTTTGTACCATCTAAACCTTCATTCACATGGACTATAATCTGGTGCGGATAATTGCTGTGCGCTTTTAAGCTTTTAATCAGCAATTCCAAAAACTCCAGGTTATTCCAAGAAGGAATGAGAATACTAAAGCCTTTGGAGGGTTCCGGCCTACTCTTCATCGCCTACCTCAGGACTTTCCTCAGAAAGCTCCTCTTCGTCATCCGCCATATCTGCCGCCGGAATTACAAAAGAGGGCGACAATATGGAATCGTACCTCCCGGAGGCGTTTAAAACCTCTAAGGCTTGTAGCACTTCCTCATCGTCCTTTATCTCAGAGGCGATTCTTCCTCTTCGGTAATAATACCTACTCACTATTTCCAAACGCAAAAACTTAGAAATCTCTTTCTTAAAGTGCTTTAAGTCTTGGCCTTTCATGTCCTCTTTTTTGGCCAACAAGGCCTCAAATTCAGGACGTATACGGTCCAAATACTCTTCTTTCTCCGCCGTTTCTTCCAAAACGTCTAACTGCTGTTCGGTGCGGGTGGTATACGCATACTCTTTGGTAGCTAAAAAGTCCAAAAACTCTTGGTACAAACCGTCGCTCACTTCAAATGACGAAGGGCTGTTGATGCTGGGATTTTGTTGCACATATTCAGTTGCAAACTCAAAAAACAAATCGTTGCGCACGAGTGACCTTAGAATATTGGGAGTTTTACCCGGCTTTACCGGCACGTCCGGATAAATACCTGCACCGTCATACACCACACGCCCCATTTGGGTTTTAAATTTTGTCCGCAGAGAGTCCGGGACTTCTTTTACCCGGCCATTGGCATCTCTGTGGCTATAATCCAAGGCTTGAATGCAGCGTCCACTTGGAATATAATATTTGGAGGTGGTCAATTTAAGGTGGGTATTATAAACCAAAGGTCGTGTGGATTGAACCAAGCCTTTACCAAAGGTTTTTTGTCCTAAAACTACCCCTCTGTCTAAGTCTTGTATGGTGCCACTCACAATTTCTGAGGCGGAGGCAGACCCACGATTCACAAGCACTACCAGAGGAATACGAACATCGGCGGGGTCGGCTAAGGTACGGTAGGATTGATTCCATTCGCTCACCTTCCCTTTGGTGGTAACCACCAACTCCCCACGAGGAACAAAGTTATTTACCACAGAGATGGCCTCACGCAGCAATCCACCGGGATTTCCCCGCAAATCCAATATCAATCCTTCCACATTGCCTATGCGTTTTAGCGAGTCCAATGCTTCGCGGACTTCCAACCCGGCATTTGGCGTAAAGCGTTCCAACTTTATATACGCATTGCCGGCATCTGCCATGCCGTAATAGGAAACGTTTTTCATTTGAATCCGCTCGCGCATCAGCTCCACTTCCTTTGGCTCCGACGCCCCCGGCCTTTCAATGGTTAGTCGCACTCCGGTATTGGGAGCCCCACGCAATAACTTCACCACATCGTCGGTACTCATTCCCACCACCGACTTATCGTTCACTTTCACCAGCTTATCTCCTGCCTGTAAACCGGCTTTGGCTGCCGGAGTTTCCTCGTAAGGCTCGTAAATGGTAACATATTGTCCCTTTTTACGCACAACGGCTCCAATACCACCATACTGCCCGGTGGTCGACATCCGATGGTTTTCAATTTCAGATTCCGGAATAAAATTGGTGTAAGGGTCCAAAGACTCCAACATAGACTCAACAGCAGTCTCCGTCAAATCTCCCGGGTTTATTTCGTCTACATAATAAGTATCCAACTCCCGCATAAGCACCGAAAAAATTTCCAGGTTCTTGGATATTTCAAAGTGCTGGCCAAAGGCAAATAAGCCGGCAAGTGCAATTCCTGAAACAAGACCGAAGAAATACGGCCTGGTTGATTTAAAAAAATTCATACGCATGATATGCTAACGCCAAAAGGAATTTAAAAGTACATAATTTGATTGTTTTGGGGCATCCCCCTGTGGGGGCCGGGCTGTTTCTTCATGCCTGCCTATACCGGCCGGCCACCAACGGGCTCCGGGGTCTCCCGAAGGTTCGGGAGCCTCCTCGCCCTGTTGTTGGCCTATGCTGTGAAAACTACGCCTAATCTTCTAAGCTAAGTGGAGGCTAATCCGGTTGGTATTCTTGTTCAAAAACCAAGGGCTATAAAAAACCTTAAATCTAAAAAAAGCGGCCGCCATTAGGCAGGGCATTCCGTGCCATCCCTATGCCGGGCGCTCCGACTCATCATTTGCGATAGCCTGTGGGCCTCTCTCTCTTGTTTTGAGCTCCCACTCTGCCAAAAACTTAAGCCATGGCTTTATAATGTGCTTAAGCTGTGGCTTATTCTTCCCTACAAAAATCAAGGCAATTTCTTGTGGCCAGGGGTCCATTATTCCACCTTTGCGGATGGCCTCGCGCATCAATCGTTTGGTATGATTTCTATCTATAGCCCGCGGGAAGCGCTTTTTGGACACGGAAACAAGATATTTACACTCACTGGAACTACCAAGCCCTCTGTACTTGATTAGCAAAGGGGGTTTATAATAAGATACACCCTCTTCGAAAAGCAAGCCTATGCTTATCTTACTTTTGAGCATAGACTTTTTATTCAGCTTGACCGGAACTCCGTTCCAAGCCTCAGCCATTATTTCTTGCTATGATTTTGAGTCAGATACCCATCCAAAGCCATGGTCATGGAAGGAGCTTTGGGCAAGGGAGCTTTTAAATGCACTTTAAGGCCTGCATCTTCCGCGGCTTTTGCGGTGCTGTCTCCAAATACTCCAATATGCATTTCGCCTTGTTTAAAGTTTGGAAAATTATGCACCAAAGACTCAACGCCGTTTGGACTAAAAAACACCAACATATCGTAGCTATTGATGGGTACGTCTTTCATATCCGTGGCCACAGTACGATAAAAGACCGCAGGGGTAAACTGCACTTTCGCATTTTTTAGAAAACTTGAAATTTTGTCGGTGTGTTTGTCGGAGCAGGGAAACAAAAATTTCTCGTTTTTATTCTTTTTAAAGGTATCTGCCAAATCTTCCAAGCCTGTTTGTCCAAAGAAAATTTTACGTTTTCTAAACACAATATACTTTTGAAGATAAAGGGCTATAGCTTCTGTAGTGCAAAAGTATTTATTGGATTCAGGAACATTAAAGCGCATCTCTCCGGCCAATCGAAAATAATGATCCACTGCATTCTTGGAGGTAAGAATAATGCAACCAAACGCCGACAAATCTATTTTTTGCTTGCGAATTTCATTCGCCGGAACTCCCTCAACTCCAATAAATGGCTGAAAATCAACTTGAACCTTGTGATTTCTAGCAATATCGAAATAAGGCGACCGCTCAGATTCTGGTCGGGGCTGACTGATGAGAACCGTCTTGATTTTCATACCTTGGAAATTAGCCCGTTTATATCCAAATTGATGTTGCTTTGACTAGCCAAAACAATGGCAACAATTCGAGGGTGCAAAGATACAAAAGGAAGTAAATAAGGGAAATAAAAGTACGCACCCGCCACAAACTAGCCAATTTAAGGAGCTGATAAATAAGTACTATCCCTAAACCTATGGCCGGCAAAACCCAGCCGGGCCAAGGCTTAAGCCAGCCTACCATGTCCAATAATATCAATACAAAAAACCAAAGACCTAGTAGTGTTTGACTTTGAAAACTAACCAGTTGATGAAGCGTAGTCCAAGATTCTAAGCCAAATAAGCGCCCGGTAAGACCAACTGCCGTTGATTTTATTAGTGGCAAAACCGACCAAATGCCTAAGCCATACCACGCCCAAATCTGCTCAGGCTCCAAAAACCCTTTGCTTACCAAATACAACCATGGGCTTGTCATGCTTAAAAAGAAAAGAAAGAAAAAGGGGGGCATATAACTGCTGCCATGCTCCTCTCTAAACTGGCGCAAGCGGGTGTTTTGCAACACACCACCCAAAAACTGTCTAAAATCGCTACCCTGTACCCATCGCAACCAAACCATAGAGGCCAACCAAAGCACCAAATACAACCACCACAACCAACCCTGTGCCTTATCGTTTTGGTAAGGCAGGCCAAAAAACTCAGGGCGATTTGTCTCTACCGAAACTTCTATCCTCCATGGATACTTAAGAACAGGTTCAAGGGTTTTAGAAACGGCTGAACTGTCTTTTGATGTGCTGTCTACAGCTGCATGCCAAATGTATGTAGTTGTATTGGGGGGCATCTGCCACAAAATTCCGAAAAAAACAAGGACGGTACCTCCTAATGCTTAAAATAGCTTGCTCAAGGCCCCTTAATTATGATTTACCCCGTCGATTAGCAAGGGCAAAACACGTTCTGCAGACTTTAGCCCCACTTTCCGAGCTGAATAACTGCCCAAATGGAATGTCAGCAGGGTGTCATGTCCCGCCAAGTCATCCATGCGCACCAAGGTACAATACGATTTTCCCTTTATACACCGCTCAATGGAATTTAAGCGAACTTCAAAACCCATACGATTAAAGGGAGATAACCATACAATACGTGCTTTGGGGCACGCCCTACGAATAAGCTCTATTAAATCTTCGTGTGCGTCTATTCTATTGCTCCCCAGAGCAATTAAGACTATTTCGGGTTGCCAATAGGCTACCATGCTGTCTAATCTATAGTTCCATTCTGCTCCTACCCCCGACTTATCACCCACAGCAGACATTTCAATTCTTCGAACATGGTCTTCGGCTTCGAACACATCGCCAACCCAGGTTCTTCGAATCTTATATCCACAGCAGTGGTTGGTAAGTTTTTTTTGGATAAAATGCCGGCTTCCGGCTCCCCCGATTGCCAAATTTAAAATATTAAACCTACCTGTTTCGTGAAGTTTCCGGTGAAAATACTCGCCCCAATATCCCACCATATGGCTGTCACCCAAAATCATTAGCGGAATGGGTCGTGGATGGCATACCACCTTTTCGCCGGATTGACCCTTTAAGCTTAAACAGCAAATCATGCAAACCAAAAAAGCTGCTGATTTCATTCTTTAAAATTAACCAAACGTTTTGAAAACCGGTCCAGCCTGCACAACTTAGGTATTTTACCGGAAGCACCCAGCATCTCTTCTTGAAGCGCTTGAGATAAATAGGGGGCCATCAACAGCCCTTTACTACCCATACCATTTAGAACATAGTGCTGATCAAACAAAGGATGTTGCCCCACCATGGCTTTTCGATCCGGACTTGCAGGTCTAAAACCTGCCCAATGATCCACTAAGGCAAATTCACTAATTCCGGTTAATTCAATAAACCGAGCCTTTAGCTCTGCCAATGCCTCAATACTGGGTCCCGGCCGCATATCGCTCCAGCTGTAGGTAGACCCAATCCTCCAAGAACCCGGAGACTCCTGAAAAGCAAACATTCCCTTGTGTTTAATTAGATTTTGTCCAACTTGTGAGGAAGTGCGTAACTGAAGGCCTTCACCCTTAGAAGGTTTTATGGGAAGGGCTTTAAATGGCCCAGACTCCAACGACTTAACCCCCTGCGCCCATACAACTGCATCAAATCGATGCCCCACATGCTCTATTGGCTCGCGGTGATTAAAGTCGGGATAGGGCCAATTGAACCAAGCTTGATGGTAAAGTCCTTTTTCGCCCAGATACCTTCTGCTTTCTTGAAGCAAGGTGGGCACAGAAATCATGGCCACTTGGGAAAGAACAATCCGAACATTCCCCAGGCTATCCATTGTTGGCTTTTCCATAAAGGAAAACAACTCAGACTCCCAAGCCATGGACCAATGAGCCAGCGCTTCCGGTCGTGCATCTAAGTGCTCTAATGGCGCATAATCCACAAAGTTTCGTCCAAGCTTTTGTTCTAAAGCCCTGTAAAAAGCAAGAGAATCCGGATACCAAGAAGCCCCGTAGCTAAAGCCAAAACTTCTAAAATGCACCGGATTTAGCAGCCCCCAAGCCGCAGGAGAAGCAGCCCCAACGGTATCCATGCCATGTAAAAAGAAAGGAACACCTGAAGAATGCATGTGATGCGCCAACACATGGGCACTCAAGCCATCCCCTACAATTAATACCCGAGGCAGCTTCTCTATCATGCCTAAAAGTAGCCTAAATTTCTTACAGGAAGTCAGACCTACATAGGAAATACTAGGCTTTGACTAGGGAGCAAACAAATAATAATGCCTAATGGCTTGGCATGCAAATTGGGATATGTTTAGATTTGTGGACTTTCAGAATTCAGGCACATAGACTTTAGAAATTATGAACATCATTATACCAATGGCCGGAATGGGGAAAAGAATGCGCCCACATACCCTTACGGTACCGAAGCCTCTTATTCCTATTGCCGGAAAACCTATTGTTCAGCGTTTGGTCGAAGATATCGCCAAAACCTGTCCTGAAAAAATTGAAAACATAGGCTTTATCATTGGAGATTTTGGACCCGAAGTAGAGGAAAAGCTTTTAAAAACAGCCGAAAAGGTTGGAGCAAAAGGACATATCTTTCATCAAGATGAGGCCTTAGGTACAGCTCATGCCGTGCTCTGTGCCCGCCCTTTGCTTCAAGACAAAATTGTAATTGCTTTTGCCGACACTCTTTTTTCGGCTGATTTTAAAATGGACACCAACAAAGACGGCATCATTTGGGTCAAAGAGGTGGAAGACCCCAGGGCCTTTGGTGTGGTAACCCTTGACCAGCAAGGCTTCATCACAGGTATGGTAGAAAAGCCGGAGCAACCGGTTTCCAATTTAGCCATCATAGGTATTTACTTCCTAAAAGATGCGCAACACCTGGTGAAAGAGTTGGATTTTTTAATGGAAAACAACATCACCAGCAAAGGAGAATACCAACTCACCGATGCTTTAGAAAGCCTCAGAGCACAGGGAAACAAGATATCGACAGATACCGTTATGGAATGGTTCGACTGCGGCAACAAAGATGGAACCGTTTTTTCTAATCAAAGGGTGCTTGCTCTAAATCACCCGCATGAAAATCTGATATCTCAAAAAATTCGTCAGGAAAATTCTGTAATAATTGAGCCCTGCTTTATCGGAAGTGATGTATCTTTAAAAAACACAGTGGTAGGACCCTACGTTTCCATAGGAAATGGCACCGTGATTGAAAATTGCGTGGTCTCGAATTCTATTGTTCAGGAAAACAGCCAACTTAACAATTGCGTTATCTCAGGGTCTATGATTGGTAATTATGCAAAAATTGAAAAGCACCCAGAAAACCTTAGTTTGGGAGATTATTCCAGCTGCTCTTAAGTCATTTGCTTGGTCTGCTTTATTGGTTCTGGGAATGCTCTGCATCCTCCCCGGCTCCTCTGTTTCTGCCCAGGAAACCCCAGAGTCCATGCGGCTAAAACAACTGTACTACGACGCCGCAACCCAAAAGGTATTGAACAACTATTCTAAAGCCTTAAACCTTTATAAAGAAATTACCCAATTCCATCCTTCAGAATCGGCAGCTTATTACGAGGCCGCTGATATTCTGCGTCTGCAATCTCCTCAAATGGCTCTGCCTTACGCTCAAAAGGCCTTTGAGTTAAAGCCCGACCAAAAATGGTACGCCATGCTCTATGCCCATTTGTTGGATGAATTGCAGAGGTTTGATTTAAGTGGGGAAGTATACAAATCGCTGTACCAAAGCAAAAAAAATCCGGACTATGCCCTCGAAGCCGCCGATCGGTTTGCACGGTCCAAGGCCTGGAGCGAAGCCGACGAACTGTATGTGGAGCTCCAAAAACTTCAAAATTACAGCGAAGAAGCCATGCAAGGTCGATTAAGTCTATTGCGGAGGTACAATAAACCAACCAAGTACCTAAAAAAGGTCAAAAAGTTTTACAAGAAGTATCCGGACATGCCCCTGGTTATGGGTGCCTATGCAGAAGCACTGCAAGAAGCAGATAAAAATAAAGAGGCCTTGGAGGTTTACAGAAAATTACGACTCCGCTTCCCGGAAGACCCAAAAGTAGAGTTGGCCATGGCAGGCTTATTTCAAGAACAATATATGCTCGATAGTGCCTTCCAATATATTTTTATGGCTTTCCAAAAAAAGGAAGTTCCCCTCAAGCATAAAATTACCATTCTTCATTCCTTTCTTGACTTGTCCAAAAGAAATGCGGAGCGCGCAGAACAATTCGATCAGCTGCTAAAGCTTATTGAGCAAAATCAAGACATTCAAGACCCGGAACTTTTGGCCATTTTTGCCAGGAGAAGTCTGGATAAAGAAGCCTACGAAGAGGCTTTAGAGTACTTTGTTCGCATTACACACTTTGGTAACACTTCCTACGATGTTTGGAACCATCTAATGCGTATCGAAGCTTACTTGGGCCGTTGGAAACAATTGGAAAGCCATGCCGAACAAGCAGCTATTGAATTTCCCAACCAACCTATGCCCTACCTTTTTTCTTCTACTGCCATGCGCTATAGTGGGCAGTACGAGGAGGCCGTGAATACGCTACTCAACGGCATGGCTTTTATCCTACCTGAAGACGGTGAAACCCGTATTAAATTTCATGTACTCCTTGGTGAGCTGTACCATGAACTAAAAGAATATAGCTCCTCGGATGCTGAATTAGAACAGGCCATGAACCTGCGCAAAACACATGCCGGTGCTTTAAATACTTACGCCCGAAACTTGGCCGAACGCAAAGAACGGTTAAACCAAGCCTTGGAAATGGCTGAACTTGCGGTGAAAATATCACCCGAAAACCCGGAATATATAGCCACCAAGGGCTTTGTATTGCTCCAACAAAATAAAATTGGGGAGGCCGAAAAAACCTTACAAATGGCTCTCCAAATGGGAGGAGCCGACCATTTTAGGGTTTTGGAACAAATGGGAGACTTATATGAGGTAAAAGGGAACAGCTCTAAAGCTCTTGAATTTTGGGAAAAAGCCCGAGATGAATCCATTTATCCAAGGGAAGAACTCCTGGAGAAAATTGAAATGAACCATAACCGCCCATGAATAAGTTGCTGTGCCTCTTTTGCTGCGCTTGGTTATGGTTTGGTTGCTCTTCTAGAAAACAAAGCCAACAGGTTCCGCACGAAAATCAAAGCATCGAGTTGTCCTCCTTGCCCATAGACAGCTTGATTGGCCAACCCAAATCTTGGGAATGGCTGGAATCTAAATTCAATGCCTCCATTGAAACCCAAGAGAAAAGCTTTAGCGCCAAAGGCCGTATGCGCATGCGAAAAGACAGCCTTATTTGGATTTCTATTAAGCCCGACATTGCCATATTTGAGGTCTTTCGCTTGCTTATTCTCCCCGACTCTACCCAAGCACTCGACCTTCTCAATAAAAATTATTATTTCGGTGCAAACGGAGACCTTAGCGAGGCTGCAGGCATTCCCTTTGAACTGCTTCAATTGCAAGAAGCCATGTTGGGACGTCCTTTTTTTACCCAAAAACAAGAAAGCTACCAAACAGGTGCCTTAGGAGAATTGCTATGGGCGGCTTCCAATGGAGCAGAATCTATGAAGGAAATTCCGGACCTTATTTTGCCAGGACAATTTTTGTCCTTTGAAAGTCCCGGAAGAATTCAACAAATCATTTTGGGCCAACCACAGCTTCAGCAGCGCACCGACATTACCATTCACTCTTACACCGAACAAGAAGGGTATTTGCTACCCCAAGAAATTAGCCTAAAGTCCAGCGGACCTAATCGCCGGCTCACCATTCGTATGGATTTTAGCAAGTATAAGCTCAACGAGGAACTGAGCTTTCCTTTTACGGTTCCCGACAGCTACCCCCGAAAAAGCATTCAAGAGATTCAAGGCAAACCATGAATCCCAGGCAAAAACCAAGCGCAAAAGCATTGCTCCTTATGCTTGGCACCGCATTGCTGTTTGTGGGCCTAGCATGGTGGATGCAAATCCAAGCCGAGCCTTGGAAAGGAGTATTTGACGAAGCAGGGCGCTTTACCGCTTGGACTCCTAAACACCCTCCACTAAGTGAATTGCTGTTTTTTGTTTGGGTACCCAAACTTCTTAGCAGCCTCAGCCTTGCCTTAGCTTGTGGCATTTGGCTTTGGTTTTCGGGCCAGGGTTTATTTGGTAAGCCCGGAATATGGCTCATGGCTTTTCCCGGAATTGCCGCCCTGCTTGAGCTTGTGTGCAGCTATTTAAATGCGCAGACCATACCCGCTCCTCCCGACTTTTCTGATATTTTTTTACTAAAAGCCCAATGGTGGTTGCTTACCGTTCTGTTGGCATTAGGTTTGGCCGGCTTTTGGATTAGCAGATGGTTGTTTAGAAATAGAGGACAATGGTTCTAATGGACTACCTTGCAGGAGAGCGGTATTGTTTCGGTGCCTAATGCGCACTGGCGGAGGTGGAAAGCCCGGCCACCGCCCAAAAAACAAAACATTGCATTCCCACAGCTGTTTTTTAAATGGATGTCTGTATTTTTGATGTTTAATTCGATGCCATGCCTTCTATTTCGACCAAAGGACGCGCTTTGCCTGCTTCTCCGATTCGAAAACTGGTGCCCTATGCCGAAGCAGCCCGCGCCAAGGGTCGAACCGTTTATCATTTGAATATTGGTCAACCTGATATTCCAACCCCTCAAGTGGCTTTGGATGCCATTCGAAATTTTGATGAATCGGTCATAGAGTATTCGCATTCGGCTGGTTTTGAAAGCTATCGGAGGAGGTTGGCTCAGTATTATCGAGGTCTGGATGAGCGCATAACCCATGAGCATATTTTAGTGACCACTGGTGGTTCGGAGGCGCTTATGTTTGGTTTAATGGCCACCTTAAACGAAGGTGACGAGGTAATCATTCCCGAACCTTTTTATGCCAATTATGCCAGTTTTTGCTTGGCTTCCGGTGCTTCTATTGTGCCGGTAACCTCCACCATTGAACAAGGGTTTGCTTTGCCATCGATGGATGCTTTTGAGCAGGCCATTGGCCCCAAAACCAAAGCCATTATTATTTGTAATCCTGCCAATCCTACCGGTTATTTATATACCCGTGCCGAGTTGGAGCGCTTGCGGGAATTGGTCTTGAGGCACGATCTCTTTTTGTTTGCCGATGAGGTTTACCGCGAGTTTGTGTATGACGGGAGAGACTATTTAAGTACCCTAAGTCTGGAAGGGCTCGACGAGCATTTGGTTTTGGTAGATTCTGTTTCTAAGCGCTTTAGCATGTGTGGTGTGCGGATTGGAGCCATGGTCACTCGAAACCATCAAGTGTACCAAACCGTCATGAAATTTGCGCAAGCCAGATTAAGTCCTCCCACCTTAGGTCAAGTGGCTTCTGAAGCTGCTATGGATGTGCCGGATTCCTATTTTGAAGAGGTGAATCGTGAATATGTCCACCGCAGAGATGTAATGCATAAGCTGCTGTTGGAAATTCCAGGAGTGATTGCTCCCAAGCCGGGCGGGGCTTTTTACTTGGTTGCAGCCCTTCCGGTGGAAGATGCTGAGGACTTTTGTGCCTGGATGTTGAGCGAGTTTTCTTATGAAAATCAAACCGTAATGTTGGCTCCGGCTGCCGGCTTTTACAGTACGCCGGGATTGGGAAAAAACCAAGTCCGTATTGCTTATGTATTGGAGGAAGAGGCCCTGAGAAAAGCCATGCTTTGTTTAAAAGAAGGTCTGCAAGCCTATACTAAGCTAAAATCCAAGGCAAAAGCTGCCCTTAGAGACTAATTACTCGAAATCAGGATAAATCAAGTATTGTTTGCGGATTATTTTATACGCAAGCACGTCCGGCATCCATCGTGCCCGTAAGGTATCTAAGTCTGTGCCTTTTATTAACTCTTCGCGTACCCAGTGGTTGCCCATGAGTTTGTCAAAAAAGCTGGCGATGAAAAACTCGGACTTGGGTTCGTAGCGTTGGTATAAATCTTCGAGCCAAAGCAGGTAAATACCATTGAAATTGCGGATATATTCTATCCCAAACTTCCTTAAATCGTAGCCACCACAGCTTTGGTTTTGGTATTTGGGTTTATCGGCCACGCCGGGAATAGATTTTGGGGTTTTGGATAAATTTCCGTCCAAGCCGGGGTATCCTACCCACTGAAAAGGAAGGTCGGTGCCGCGACCCACGCTCACCTTGGTGCCCTCAAAAAAGCAGACCGAGGGATATAGATAAATGGAGGTCATATTTGGTAGGTTGGGCGATGGGGGAACAGGTAATTCATAAAAACTGGAATGGGTGTAGTTTTTGCATGCAAAAACACGCAAGTCTAAGGCCTCACTTTGCTTAATCCAGCCTTCGCCTTTCACCATTTGGGCATATTCGCCCACCGTCATTCCATGCACCACGGGAACGGGGTGCATGCCTACAAAGGAACTGCAGGAGGGCTCAAGCACAGGCCCATCCACATAATGCCCATTGGGGTTGGGGCGGTCAAGCACCCAAAAAGGAATGCCCTGTTCTGCGGCGGCTTCCATGGCGAGGCTCATGGTGGAAATGTAGGTATAGAACCTAGCTCCAACATCCTGAATATCAAATATTAGTATGTCCAAATCTTGCAATTCCTCCGGTCTGGGCTTTTTGTGCTTGCCATAAAGGGAAACCACCGGAATGCCGGTCTCCGGATCGGTATCGGAGTGCACTTTTTGGCCTGCACTTGCATTGCCCCTAAACCCATGCTCCGGGCCAAAAACCCTTACAATATCTACACCTGACCTTTTGAGGCTGTCTACCAAATGAACGCCATTGATTTCTGCAGTTTGGTTGGCAATGATGCCTACCTTTTTGCCTTTAAGCAAAGGAAGATAGCTGTTTACCTGATCTGCACCGGTCAGAATTTGAGCGGTAGCGCCGGTAGCGAGTGAGAGGAAGCAAAGAAATGCGGCAAAAAATAAATTCATAGGTGTACCTTTGGGCATACATCAAAGATACAGGACTCCTTGATTTTAGCCAGATTCATAGCGCAAAGGTTTGGAAAAGGTGGCGGTTATTCTCGTCCGGTAGTTCGAATAGCCATTGCCACTATAGCACTTAGCCTGGCCGTTATGCTTTTATCCGTGGGCATTGTAACGGGTTTTAAGGAAGGCATAACCCACAAAATGGAGGGAATTGGAGCACATATACAAATTGCAGCGCTAAGCAATTCCATGTCCTTTGAAACCCAACCTGTACACAGAAATCCATCTTGGTTGCGCAATCTCAAAGGCATGCCCGGCTTACGTCATGTGCAGGTTTATGCCACCAAACCCACCATATTAAAAACCAAAGAAGAAATCCAGGGCGTACTGCTCAAAGGGGTGGCCTCCGATTACGATTGGAGTTTTTTGACCGCCCATTTGGTATCCGGTAGTATTCCGGAGCAGGGCCAGGCATTGCCCCCAAGAAGCCTGTTAATCTCTAAGAATATCGCTAAAAAGCTGCGTTTGGAGGTTGGCGACAGCCTTTCTGCCTATTATGTAAAGCAGGGTGGAACCATGCCTAGAGGCTATAAAATGGGTGTTCATGGCATTTATGCCAGCGGGGTAGAAGAAATGGACCAAAACTTGCTCTTTTCTGACCTGGAAAGCGTGCAAGCCATGTACGACTGGAGCTCTTGGCATGTTTCCGGCATAGAATTGATGCTTACCGGCGTGGAAGCCATGGAAGAAGCTTTGCCCTATGCCGACGAAGTGGTGCCTTACGAATTGTACATAAGTACTTTGCAAGAAAGGTACCCCGATTTGTTTCAGTGGCTGCCTTCGCTAGATCAAAATGCCCAAATCATTTTGGTTTTGATGATTGTGGTAAGTTTATTGGCCATGAGTTCCACCCTGCTCATTTTAATTTTAGAGCGGACCCAAGCCATAGGCCTTCTTAAAGCTTTAGGTATGCGCAACGGACAAGTGCGCGCCATTTTTTGGTTTCAAGCCGCTCGAATTTTATGGAAAGGCATGCTGTGGGGAAACCTTTTTGGTCTGGGGCTGGCCCTTTTGCAGCACCATTTTAAGTTTCTGGGGATGGATCCCGAAACCTATTATTTGGACTATGTGCCTGTGGCTTTGGTGTGGTTTAAATTTTTGCTCATTAATTTGGGCACCATGTGCTTAAGCCTGTTGGTTTTGGTGGGGCCCACCTACCTCATTACGCGCATTTCGGTCATTCGGGCACTCCGGTTTCATTAAAGTTTTAACTTCTCTTTTATTTGGGCGCCTAATCCGTCTCCTGTTCCAAGTCCTCAGCCCCGGCTAAGGGCAGCAAGGCTTCCGGGCTATCGCGTCCATCCCTACCGCAGTGTATTTTTAAGGATTACTGAACAAAGACCACTTATTTAATCATCACTACTTTCCCCAGAAGGGTACGTGGAGTTCCG
>CAZJFM010000059.1:0-15008 GCA_964545365.1 uncultured Candidatus Competibacteraceae bacterium
CCGTGGGCCGGAGACGGGGCACTACCGCAGACAGCAGGATAAGGCGGCCAAAAAATGAGACGCAAGATATTGCTTCTATACTGAGAGACGGAAAGCATCCCGTCTTTACTGAGAGACGGGAGGCATCCCGTCTTTACCTGATCATTGCTCAGCATGCATGAGCAACGCTCGAAAATTGGCTATCTTTGTCTAAGCTCGTTTGAGTCATTTTATTTGTTTGCGTCATGCTTAAACAGAGTCTGCAACAGAAATTACAACAGAAGCTGAGTCCTCAACAGATTCAGTTGATGAAGCTATTGCAGGTGCCTGTGGCCGCTTTGGAGCAACGTATCAAGGAAGAGTTGGAGGCCAATCCGGCCTTGGAAGAAGGGCAAGAGGAGCTTTCGGATGCCGATGACTATGGTCAGGAATCGGAAGATACTGCGGCTCAAGACGATCTGGATTTGAGCGATTATTTAGACGACGACGATTTTCCCTATTACAAGACTCAGGTTTCTAATCAGGGGCCTGACGAGGAGCAGCGTTCTATGCCGCTTTCGGCCGGAACCAGTTTTCATGAGAGCTTGCTCGCGCAAATAGGTCTAGGCAGCTTTAGTGAGGAGCAGGCCGACTTAGCGCGTCACTTGATAGGAAATTTGGATGAGGACGGCTATTTGATGCGGGATTTGGCTTCGGTAGTAGACGATTTGGCCTTTTCGCAAGGTATTGAAACTACGGAAGAGGCCCTGGAGGAGGTGCTGGCCTTGATTCAGCGTTTTGATCCCGCAGGTGTGGGCGCCCGCGACCTGCGGGAGTGTTTGCTGATTCAGCTTAAGCGTAGGTCCAAAACCCCGGACGTGTTGGCTGCCATTGAATTGTTGGAAAAGCATTTCGAAGAGTTTACCCGAAAGCATTACGACAAGATTCAGCGCCGCATGGGCTTGGACGATGAGATGCTTCGGAAGGTCGTGCAAGAGGTGTTGCACTTGAATCCTAGACCCGGTGGCAGCATGAGCCATACCGACCGTTCGGCTCAAACCATTATTCCGGACTTTTTGCTTCTGGTGGAAGAGGGAAAACTCGAGTTGAGTTTAAATAGCAAGAATGCCCCTGAATTAAGGGTTTCCAAAACCTATGCCGATATGTTGGAAGGTTTTGCCCACAACAAAGAGCAGGCCGACAAAAATCAAAAAGAGGCGATTTTATTTGTAAAACAAAAATTGGATGCGGCCCGTTGGTTTATTGATGCCATTCGTCAACGACAAGAAACCTTAATGGCGGTTATGGGAACCATACTGGAACTGCAAAAGGCCTATTTTTTGAGCGGAGATGAGCGGGACTTAAGACCCATGATTTTGAAGGACGTAGCAGATATTGTAGGTTTAGATATATCCACCGTGAGTAGGGTGGCTAACTCTAAGTATATAGAAACTCCCTACGGCACCTTTTTACTCAAGAGCTTTTTCTCGGAATCTCTGTCCACAGAAAGCGGAGAAGAAGTAAGCACAAGGGAAGTGAAAAAGATTTTGTTGGACTGCATTAGTGGCGAGAACAAAAAGAAGCCATTGACCGACGAAAAACTGGCAGATATATTGAAGGGACACGGCTACAATATAGCGCGCCGAACCGTGGCCAAGTACAGAGAACAACTGGGCATCGCTGTAGCCCGTTTGCGTAAGTCCTTATGAGTTTTTGGAAGTTGGTTTCCTATGTGTTGCATCCCTTGTGGGTGCCCAGCTTGGCTATGGCTTTGGTCTTGGCTACCCATCCAAGCTTGTCCTTGCTTATTCCTACGGCCGGGCAATGGCGTTTGGTAGCTTTTGTATTTGTGTTTACCGCGGTGATTCCCGGTGCAACGGTGGTGTATATGAAGCGATTTGGACTGGTTAAGTCCTTGGAGTTGCCCCAAAGAAAGCATAGACGTTTGCCTCTATTGGTGGCTTGTTTGAGCTTTTCAGCGGCATTTTACATGTTGCGGTCGGCCATTCCTCTTCCTTTAATAGAATTGCTGATGTTGTCGGGAATGCTGCTTATGGGCCTGGCGCTTTTGATTACCTTGTTTTATAAAATAAGCATGCACATGATGGCCTGGGGGGCAATTACCGGTCAGTTGTTGGCGCTGGGTCCTTGGCAAGTGCAGGGCTTTTTGTTTTGGTTTTCCTTGGCGGTTTTGTGCAGCGGATTGGCGGCTTCTTCGCGCTTGGCCCTAAAGGCACATGCCGGACATGAGTTGGTGGCCGGCTTTGGCTTGGGTTTTGTGGTGACCGGTGGGCTTTTTCAGATCCTGCTGTAGAACAGAGGGATAAGGAGGGAATACCCACAAATTGGGGTGCAATATTTGGTGCTACTACCTACCTATAGGTATGCAAATTACCCACTCAACGGGATTGTTGGAACTCCCTACTGCCCCTACTTTTGTCTCAGAAAAAGTCAAATATCATGAAACAACTTTACTTTGCCGGTGCACTTATGTTTTCTGCCGGTTTAATGGCTCAGAACCCTGTGATTGAAGATTCCGTGATTTTGGGGCCTAGCTATGTAAATAAAGCCTTTTACAGTCTGGCCAATGGCGAAGAAGGCCAAATGGTAAATACCGATTGGGACTTGCAGTTTGCCTCGCACGATGTGCAAAACAGTACCATTCGCCTTAATGCCGGATTTGGTGTTGCTGCCTGGCAATATACAGCAGGAGATACCTCCGATTGGGCAAGCATCGACACCTCGGGGCTGGCCGCAGCCAATGGATGGACGCGTTTGCATGACGAAACAACGGCTTACGAGTCCGGCGCTTTTGAACAGAACGCCTCCGGATTTCCCAATTATGGTTGGGGAAACTACAATCAAATCTCGCATGATGTGATTGGCGATCAACTTTTTGTGATGACCACCACCAACGGAGCCTGGAAAAAGGTATGGATTGTTGGTTTGTATGCCACCACTCAGGAGTTTGTGGTAAAAGTAGCAGACTTAGACGGTCAAAACGAAACACAGTTTACCGTGAGTCGATCCGGTCAAGCTTCCAAAAACTGGTTGTATTACGATGTGGATGCCGGACAACTCATCAACAATGAGCCCGACAAGTCTGATTATGATTTGGTTTTTGAGAAATACGAAGGCTTGTTGGCTCCCGGAGTATATTACCCGGTAACCGGGGTGCGTTTGAACCGCAATGTAATGGCAGCACGTGTGGCAGGCCTGCCTCCGGTTGAAGCCGATTACACTACCGTTACTATGGTTGACGATATTTCAACCGTTGGGCACGACTGGAAAAGCTTTGCCGGAATGGGATTTGAAGTAGACGATTCCATGTCCTTTTTTATTCAAGACCAAGTAGGTGATATTTGGCACTTGTGGTTCACCGGTTTTGTGGGTTCTTCTGAAGGAAAATTCATTTTTAACAAACAAAAAGTGGGCTCCATGTCGGTAGCCAATGAGGAGGCGCAAAACAACAGCCTTGAAGTATATCCCAATCCTGTAGGCGAAACCCTTCATTTGCGTCTTGGTTCCAACCAGGGAGGCGGAAGCTTGCGCATGGTGAACCTGCAAGGTCGGGTAGTGTATGCCCAGCAAATGACCGGAAACCAAAGCATGGAATTGAGCTTGGATGTGGCCTCATTGGGCTTGTCTGCCGGGCTGTATGTAGTGCAATTTGAGTCTGCTTCCGGCATGCTTTCTCAAAAGTTCGTAGTACGTTGATTTGATAAACAAATTGTGACTAAGGCGCACAAACAAGTGTTCTTTCGATTCCATTTAGCGTTACTCATCGGTTGGGTCTGGGCAAGCGTAAGCTTCGCCCAGGCTCCGCTGGTGAACGTGCTGGACTCGGAAGGATTGCCGCTTTACGGAGCTCATTTGAGCTTTAGCAAGGATAGTTCGGTCGCTCCGGTATACAGGGTAACCAATGCCAAAGGCCAAACCGAAATTCCGCTTGCTTTGCCCTGTAAGGTGGAGGTGCGCTATTTGGGCATGCAGCCCAAAAGCCTAACCCTGAAAGGGGACGGCCCTTTCGTGGTGGAATTGCAGGCCGATGCCGTTTTTGCTCCGGAGTATGTGGTTACCGCCCACAGCACGCCCACTCGAATGGAAGAAACGGTGTATCAGGCACGGGTGATTGACCGAAAGCGCATCGATGCCCAAGGCGCACAAAACTTGAGGGACCTTTTAAGCAACGATTTGAATTTTAGGCTCTCGCAAGACGCCGTCCTTGGCTCCTCCGTGCAAATGATGGGTGTGGGAGGCGAAAACATTAAATTGATGATTGACGGCGTGCCGGTTATTGGTCGCCTGGATGGCAATATTGACTTGTCCCAAATCAATCTGCAAAATATTGAACGGGTCGAAATCATTGAAGGCCCTATGTCTGTACTCTATGGCTCCAACGCCTTGGGAGGAGTAATCAACCTTATAAGCAAAAAGAACCAAGCCCATCAATGGGAAGGCCATACCACCTTGTTTTACGAAACGGTGGGCAACTACAATGCCGATGCACGCGTGGCTTGGCAAAAAGGCCGCCACCAAGCCTCCCTGAGTGGAGGACGTTATTTCTTTGATGGGTTCAGCAGCAGCGACAGCATCCGCCGGGTACAAACCTGGAAACCCAAGGAGCAGTATTTTGCCGATGCCGCCTATGGACTTTCCATTAAAAAATTGAATTTAAGGTACCAAGGTCAGTATTACCGAGAAACTATGCAGTTTAAGGGAAGTCCGGAAATGCCCTTTGGAATTGCCGCTACCGATCAATACTTCTATACAGACCGCATAGGAAACAGCTTGTTCTTGAATGGCTTTTTAAAGGAAAGGCATCATTTGGACATTACGGCGGCCTACAACTATTTCTTTAGGGAACGGGAGGTCCTCCGCAAAGATTTGGTTAGCCTCGATGAAACACCGGTGGAAACCAGCACCGACCGCTTCGATTTATGGATGAGTAGAGGAATTTATACCTGGCAAATGGACACCGCTAAGCTGACCCTGCAAGCCGGGTATGAAGTGAATTACGAAACCGGACAAGGGCCGCGCATTTTGAACCAAGAACAAAATCAGCTGGATTTGGCCGGTTTTATGTCCCTGGAATACCGCCCCCACCGTAAGTTATCGCTCAAACCCGGCATACGCTATGGCTACAACTCCTCCTTTGAGGCCATCCCTATCCCTTCTTTTCATGCCCGTTTTCAACCCATCAAGTCCTTAACCTTGAGGGCTTCCTACGCCCGTGGTTTTCGAGCTCCATCATTAAAGGAATTGTTCTTTGAGTTTGTGGATGTAAACCACAACATTTATGGGAATCCTGACCTGCTTCCGGAAGCAAGCCACAATGCCCAACTCGGTTTAAGTTTTGACAAGCCTTTGAACAAAAACCTTCGCCTTAGTGCTGAAGCAAATGGGTTTTACAATTATATAGACAACCAAATTCGCCTAACCTTGGTGAGTGTTGCTCAAGATTCGCTGATTTACCGCAACGAAAACATAAGCTACTTCCGTTCGGCAGGCACACGAATGCAAACCGGCCTGCAATGGAAAGGTTTGCAAGTTCAAGCCGGCTGGTCCTACACAGGAATTGAAAATGGACTACAGAACATACCGGACGATCAAAACCGTTTGGCCTTTTTTCATGAGGGGCGTTTGAATGTGGGCTATGATTTGCGCCGCTACCGCACCTCTTTTCAGCTCTTTTTTAAGTACACCGGGCGCCAACCCTTTTTGTACAGCAGCTTTGACGAAAACTTACAAACCTCGGTCGTACAAGAGGGCTATATCGATGGCTTTGCCAACATGGACGCGTCCATTACCCAACGGTTTTTAAAGAATAGAGTAACTGTCACCTTTTTGGCCCGCAACCTAATGAACATTACCGATGTTCGTCAAACGGCCGGAGCTTCCGGCGGCGCCCACAGTTCGGGAAGCAATGCCTTGCCTACCCTTTGGGGACGTAGTTTTGCAGTGTCGCTCAGGTATCAATTTTTAGCTGGTAAAAAATGAGAAAATCGGTCTATATCCTAATTCTGGCCTTTGCCCTCAGCGGTTGTTTTAAGGAAGACGAACCGGTACCTCCCTACGTTTCTCCCGAAGGAGTTACCACCGTGGTTGCCGAAATTGGGCCCGACTACGGAACCCAACTCTTCTACGATTTGGAAACCAATACTTTTTTTCCTCCGGTGCACCGAAATTCTTGGGATTTGGCTTTCTCTTGCGAAGCCACCAACCCGGAAGTGCGCATCAACGGGGCAAAGCTTATGCGGGTGTGCGATTTAGGGCCGGTGGATTTTGAAACCGCTCAATTGCCTTCGGGTAGCTTAGAGTGGGAGGTCGATGCTCCTTCCGGAAACGCCGATTCCCTGGCTTTTGGCATTTGGGGTAATCCACAAGACGACAAAGTGCTTTCCAACAACCACGTATATGTGGTCGATTTAGGCTTGAGCGTTACCGGTCAGCCCTTGGGCCGTAAAAAGGTGCAGTTTGTTTCCTTCGAAAACCAAGTGTTTACCTTGCGTTTTGGCGATTTGCAAGACCCAAACGGCTATGAATTTCAGGTAGCCCAAGATGCCGACTACAGCTTTCGGTATCTAAGTTTGCAAGGTCAGGGAGAATTGGTGAACGTAGCTCCGCCAAAAGAGGATTGGGATTTGATGTTTAGCCAGTATACTTCGTTGGTGCTCAATACAGAAACCGGAATTAAAGAGCAATATTCTGTAAATGGCACTTTGTTGAACCCTTATTTGGTACAAGCCGATGTGCTGTTCGATTTAAATTTCGAAAACATAGATTATACCACCCTTGGCCAAGTTTCTTGGACAGGGCAATGGGACATCATAGGATACGATTGGAAAGACTATGATTTTGATATTGCCGGATACTACATTGCCACCGACCGCACCTATTTTGTGCAAAGCGTAGAAGGCAATTACTTTGCCTTTCGATTCACCGGCTTTGTGAACCAATTGGGGCAGCACGGCTATCCAACCCTTGAGCTTCGGCGCTTGTAGGCCTTTGTTTTTCCATTTGCCCTTTATAACTCAAGCGGCCTTTTAAGTACAGCAGGGTATTGTACATTTGCCCTATTAAGGAAGCCATATGCTACGTAGCCATACTTGTGGAGAATTAAGAGCCGAACATTTAGGAGAGGAAGTGCGCCTTTGCGGCTGGGTGCAACGGAACCGCGATTTAGGAGGCATGACCTTTGTCGATTTGCGCGACCGATATGGAATTACCCAGCTTGCTTTTAATATGGACGCACGTCCCGAACTTTGTGCCGCCGCCCGAAAGTTGGGGCGTGAGTTTGTTATTGAAGTGCAAGGCCTTGTTACCGAACGCGAAAATAAAAACCCCAACCTGCCTACCGGCGACATTGAAATTCGGGTGCTTCAGCTCAAGGTGCTTAACGCCAGCGAAACTCCGCCCTTCACCATCGAAAGCCAAAGCGATGGAGGCGAAGAGCTGCGCATGAAATACCGCTATTTAGACCTGCGCAGGCCTCCGCTGCAACAGCACATGGAACTAAGGCATAAAACTGCCCTGGCCGTGCGCAACTTTTTGAGCGGTGAAGGCTTTTTGGAAATCGAAACCCCTTTCTTAATCAAATCCACGCCCGAAGGAGCCCGAGACTTTGTGGTCCCCAGCTCCATGCACCCGGGCCAAGCTTACGCCTTGCCTCAGTCTCCCCAAACCTTTAAGCAATTGCTTATGGTGGGCGGCTACGATCGATACTTCCAAATTGTACGCTGCTTTAGAGACGAGGATTTGCGGGCCGACAGGCAACCGGAGTTCACCCAAATCGACTGCGAAATGGCCTTTGTAGAACGCGAAGACATTTTGCAAACCTTTGAAGCGCTCACCCGACATATTTTTAAAGAAGTGCGCGGCATTGAATTGCCCGAATTCAAACGCCTTGCCTACGACGAAGCCATGCAACGCTTTGGCTCCGACAAACCCGACCTCCGCTTTGGCATGGAGCTTAACAACCTGAGCCAACAAGCCAAAAACGGAAAGTTCAACATTTTTGAATCCGCAGCATCTGTCCAAGCCATTGTGGTTCAGGGAGCTGCCGAATGGACCCGAAAGCAAATCGATGCCTGGACCGACTGGGTAAAGCGTCCTCAAATTGGCGCGTTTGGCATGGTTTGGCTCAAATGCAATGCCGATGGCAGTTTTAAATCCTCTGTCGATAAGTTTTATGCCCAAGAAGAGTTAGCCTCCATGGCCCAAACAGCAGGTGCCGCCCCAGGCGACCTAATGCTGTTTCTCAGTGGCGATACCGCCAAGGTGCAAAAGCAATTGGGGCAGCTGCGGCTCGCCATTGCCGAAAGCCTGGGACTTCGCAACCCCAATGAATTTTGCCCCCTTTGGGTACTCGATTTTCCTATGCTCGAATTCGACGAGGAGGCAGGACGCTGGTTTGCCATGCACCACCCTTTCACCAGCCCCTACACCGAAGACCTCCAAAAAGTGCACAGCGACCCGGGAGCTATCCGCGCCAACGCCTACGACTTGGTGCTCAACGGAAATGAAATTGCCGGCGGCTCCATTAGAATTCACGACCGCGAAATTCAAGCCAAAGTATTCGACCTGCTTGGCTTTACCCAGCAAGAGGCCGAACAGCAGTTTGGCTTCTTACTCAATGCCTTTCGCTACGGAGCACCTCCACATGGTGGAATTGCTTATGGATTTGACCGGCTTTGCGCCCTACTTGGCGGAAGCGAAACCATCCGCGACTTTATCGCATTCCCCAAAAACAACGCCGGCCGCGATTTAATGATCGATGCTCCATCTCCCCTTGACCCCAAACAATGGAACGAGCTGGGACTCAAAACCGAGGAGTAAAGGCCGGAATTTCGGCGCTTTGGCAAGCTTGGTTTGGCTTGCACTTTTTGGGTACCCTTTCCTTGTATTACTTACCCCTCAGGTGGTGCTTTTCAGCTCAAAAACTGGAGGCTGCATTGTGGCTTCAGCGGCGATGGGCCGCTTATTTAAGGCATGTCGTGGGCATTCGATTGCAGCAAAACGGCCCAAAACCTTTACACTCCCCTGTGGTTTATGTTGCTAACCACTCCAATTTTTTAGACATCATCTTGGCGTATGGCCTGGTGCCCGATTATTTTCATTTTATGGCCAAAGACAGCCTAACTAAGGTGCCTTTGTTCCGCATTCTTTTTCAAAATAGCCACATTCCCTTCGATCGGCACAACCCGCGCGAGGCCATGCGCGCTTTTATTCGTGCCCGAAACGACATAAAAGCCGGTCGATCCATTTTTATATTTCCGGAGGCTACCCAAAACACAGCCGCACCACAACTGCTTCCCTTTAAAGACGGGGCCTTTCGCTTGGCCCTTGCCACCGGAGTGCCCATCGTACCCGTGGTATTCCACAACAACTACCGCTTGCTGCCCTACCAACGCAAACTTTTCGCACGCGACACCTGGGGGCGTCCAGGAAAGGCTCAAGTGAGCTTTTTGCCGGCCATCGACACCCGCATGAGCCACTGCGCCCCGGAAACCCTGGCCGAAGAAGTCCGTGTGCAAATGCAGGAATGTTTAAACCAAGGATTTTAGAAGGGGTGATTTTTGGCGCCCAACCGGGCCCTCCCTCCAAGTCCTCCTTTGGAAAGCCCGAGGGCTAAGGCCTACGTGGGCCCCGAAAGAATCGGGGCCTCCGTTGCCTAAGCCCTCGGGCTTCCCAAAGTCCGGGCTTTCCGTGCCGGTCCCTGGGCGGTGTATCTCCGGAGTTTATGGAGCCCTTCTTACTTCCCTTATGCTTCAGCCAAAATTTTTAGTGTCCTCGCCGCGCGACAGGAACGGCGCCCGAAAAGGCAACTTTATGATTTAACCAAGGGTTTACAGGTCTTGAGATTGGGTTGAGTCCTCGGCCTCATCTTCGCTACCTTCAGTTGAGGAGCCGTTGTCCTCTATAGGCTGTCCTTCGGTTTTCGGTTTTTTGTGCACCATTAAGCCCAGCATCATTACCAAGGCGGTCAAAATAATGACCTGAATAATTAGCGGTTTGGTGACCAATGGAATTCTAAAGACATCCGGGATGGATAAAAACAGCAAAATGGTAATTAGACCGCGCGGGGCAATAAACAACAAGGGAATGGGATGCAAGCGCAGCAAACGCAATTGAATGTACCGAACCAGGAAAATCCCGCCGCAAATACCTCCCGCCCAGGCCAAAGATTCAAGGTCCAATAGCTCTTGCACATCTATCAGAAATCCAAACAATAAGAAAAACAGGGACCGAACCAAAAATGTGGCTTCGGTGGTTAGATCCTTGAATTTGCCTACTTCCTTATCCAAAACATCGGGTTTGAATACCGACATCCATTTAAACCGACGCAGTTCGTCTAAATTTCCTAAAAACAAGCCAAACACCATGATAAATATGAGCGCAGGCAAATGGTAAATTTTTGAGAGTCCATAAATGATCAGCACCAACAGGATAATAGGCACAAACTTGATGTGGTGGTTTATTTTGGACAGCAAAAAGGAAAGCCCGGCTGTGGCTACAAAAGAAATAAGGCACATCAGCAAAATCTCCCATAAAAAGGACAGTACTTCGGAGCCGCCTATTCCCTCGTTGAGTAAAAAAAAGTTGAAAAAGATAACGCCCAGAATATCAGAAAGGCTGGATTCGTACACCACAAACTCTTGCCTTGGCTTGCTTAAATTGCGTGCGCTGGGAATGGCAATGGCACTGCTAATAATAAAAATAGGAATAGCACTCAGCAAACTGTCTTTAACCGGGTAGTGCAACACACCAATGAAAACTGCCGTCAGTCCCCCACTCAACAACACCAAAGCCAACAAAGCCATCCAAAAAGCCCGGTTTAGTAGGGTAAGCTTGGATTTGTTAAACTCCAAGTCAAGCGAGCCTTCAAGCACAATTAAAATAAGGCCTACCGTCCCTAAAAGCGGCAATAAGGGCTCCAAATCCGGAACATCGACCCATAAATAAACCGTAACCTCTTTTACCAACCAGCCCAGCACCAGCAGCAAAATCACCGAAGGGATTTTGGTTTTTGCCGAGGTAATATCAAAGATATATCCCAACAAAATTAAGGTGCATAAGGTGATAAGTATGATTTCCATAGACTATTTGGCTTAAGCGTAAAGATAGGGCTCCTTGGGCAACTAATTTTCATTCACTGCTTTGCAACCGTATCTTTAGGTATGAAATCCTTGTGTTTAATACGACTTTCCGGTGAGCCTGAGCAGCAAGCCGACTGGCCATGGCTGCATGCCTGGCTCTTACATAACTACGCTGATTTCAGCTATTTGAGCTCCACACGACAAAAAGTGCCTGCCCACCCCCGGTTGGTATTTTTTGCCGATTCGGAAACTAAGGAAGCGCTCCAGGATTGGAAGGTTTGGAAAAATAGACTTCAAGGCCCTGAGGGAAAGCTCCCCGCCGATATGGTGCTTTGGGCTCCGGGCACCCCTTCAGAGGAATGGCTTAAGCAAGGCTTTCATTGGTTGGTCCATGGCCCCGGCACTTACTCCCTAGTGCTTTTGCTCCAAGCCTTGGAACAGCCTTTGAATCCTTTTTTTGATAAAATCCCCGGCATTGCTTTTCAAAATATGCTGGGCAAAATGAGTGTGCAAGAGGCTGTTTTTTCAAGCAACCCGGAGGAGTGGTGCGCCTCCCTTGTTCCTATTAAAAAGGCCGTTCCTTTTGTTCCCATAGATCATGCCGGGCCGTCCATTCCCTTTAAACTTTGGCCCAAAAACCCAACGCTTTTGTATGCCCACAACAGCCCTGAAGAAGTTCCTGAGGCACAGGATAGTCCTTATTCGGTGGTGCTTTCGCCCCAAGCTTCGCGTGAGGCTACCGGACCGGTGCCGGGGATACGTACGGTGTTGACCGCATGGCCGGCAGCTTGGCCCTCAGAAGCACCCTTGTTGATACTTCCTTGGCAAGAGCAGTGGCCGGGATGGCCCGGTCATTTGCCGGTTCCTAAATTGGTTCAACCTTTGGGGTGGTCAGGATGGCATCCCCTGTTTTCGAACCTTTCGGGCAAACAGCGTAAGCGTATCCATAAGCATTGGCTCAGCGCCCTGAAACAACTCCAAAGCCCTGCCAAACCACCGTTTTTTATGTTTTGGAAACGTTAAGCATGCTTAATTGGGCAACCAAGGCCCTGATTTTTCGTTCATTGTATGTACACATGTCGATTTTACTTGCAGCTTTTAAAAACGAGGGTATGCGGACTGTTTTTGTAATGTTTCTCTTTGCTTTGTTGGGTTCAGGTTTCCTCCAAGGTCAAGTGCCTCAATGGTTTATCAACCCAGAGAAGATAGAGGTTACTTTTAAAATAAAGAATTTTGGCTTTTGGGTAGATGGTTCCTTAAGCGGAGTAGAAGCTACCGTGTTTTTTGACCCCTCCAATTTAGACGAGAGCAAGATAGAAGGTGCGGTAAGTGCTTCCAGCATCAATACCGATAACAATACCAGAGATAAACATTTGCGTAGCGAAGATTACTTTCATGTAGATAAGTTTCCAAAGCTTCACATGGTTTCTTCCAAAATTACTCAGGGCGAAGGAGTATTTAATTTCCTTGGTAAGCTCACCATGCATGGCATTACCAAGGACATTACTTTCCCCTTTATTTTTGCCTCAAGAGATGGAGATGCCCTTTTTACCGCAAGGTTTGTGGTAAATCGGCAAGACTTTGACATTGGCCCTTCCGGTCCTCCCG
Source organism: uncultured Candidatus Competibacteraceae bacterium (assembly GCA_964545365.1). Classification (GTDB taxonomy): domain Bacteria; phylum Bacteroidota; class Bacteroidia; order CAIKAF01; family CAIKAF01; genus CAIKAF01. Next base: position 12,666 of record CAZJFM010000059.1, read on the forward strand.
GAGACGAGGTGCATGTGAGTTTAGGGATAGCCTTTAAAAAAGCAAGCCCTTAAATCAATCGAATCGGGTCACCTTCTCCCGGAATAAGTTTGAATTTTCCTGTTTGCCATTCCTGCTTGGCCTGTTCTAAACGTTCTTGCGAGGAGGCTACAAAATTCCAATAAATAAAGCGTTCCTCCGGAAAAGGATCTCCTCCAAAAATCAACAAGCGGCTGCCTGCTTCCAGGTCAAATTGGCAGGGAGCGCCCGGCTTGGCCACCAGCATATTCCCCGACCCAATGCGTTCGCCACAGGTACTGAATCCCCCTTCCACCACAGAAATCCCCCATTCCCCAAAAAAACGCCCGTCAGGGTTTATGCTTGCCGGTTTTTCGGTGTTCCATTCCATCATGTAGAGTGGTGAATAAACCGGTACCGGACTTTTTTGGCTGCCAAAACTACCCGCTACCAAACGCATCTGCACGCCCGATTCTTCCCAATAGGGCAAGTCTTTGGCCGCCACATGATGAAACTCGGCAGGCATGCGCTCTTTTTCTTTGGGAAGCGCTACCCAAAACTGATAGCCGTGCACGGGATAAATGCCTCCGTCCCTTAAATGAGCAGGCGTGCGTTCGGAATGCACTACACCGCTACCGGCGGTCATCCAATTCACGGAGCCGGGCCGAATGATTTGGTCGCTGCCCAAACTGTCTTTGTGGTGTATGGCCCCTTCGAGCAACCAGGTAAGGGTAGACAGCCCAATGTGGGGATGCTGGCCTATGTCCATATAATGTCCAGGTCCCACCATGGAAGGGCCCATATGATCGATAAAAATAAAAGGTCCTACCATGCGCTTTTTGCGAAAGGGCAGGAGCCTTCCCACTAAAAAATCGCCGATGTCTCGGCTTCGTTCAGGGATGATTTGGTGGATGTTGGACATAAATATCTTTTTGGGAAGGTAGCTAATCCGATCAATGTTTGGAATGGCTTACAAGATTCTGACGCATCAAAACCATATGCCCCCAATCTTGTTTTGTAGCCATGTACAACAAAAAGCGGAGCATTCAAGGTCAAAAATGGATACTTGCCGGCACCCAAAGTCCTTGGGCGGTAGGGTTGGCAGAAAAAATGCTTGATGTGGGGGTTCAATTACTGGCTTTTTCTATGTCGGAAATGGAGGAGCGGCAGTTTAGAACAAAAATAGGCGCGTGGGGTGACCAATTGATTTGTTTGCATGGAGACTTGTATGCTCCACAGGCACAGGAAGAGCTTAGAAACCATGTGTTAGAAGCTTGGTCTTATGCCGATGGCCTTATTTTCCCTGGTTTTTTGCCTGAAAATATCGGTCCATTTAAGGCCTTAACGCAGGAAACCTGGCTGAATGTATTCGAAAAAACCCTGAACTTTCCCGGAAGGATGCATCGGTGCTTTTTGCCACTGCTCGAACGAAGTCCGGAGGAGGCTTTTTTGGTACAGGTGGGGCATACCGGTTTTTTGGAGCCCATGCCGAACGCTGCACTATACGGCATGGCAGCCGCTGCTCAACACAACTTGCTGCTAAGCCTTCGCGAAGAATGGAAGTCCACGCATGTATATCCCTTTGAGCTCATGCTGTCTTGGCAAGATTTGATCAACACGAAGGACTTTAAGGCCCTCGGCGAAGAAATTGGCTTAAAAATCTTAAGTCTGGTGCATAGTCCGTCTTCACGAGTTGCCACCGGCAGTATGCTGCTTACTTGAGCGTTGAACGACTTTTTTACTCAGATGCCTTAAGCTAAGACTGAGACCGTTGACGCGTTGTGTTTTCAAGACGAAGTTCCTGACCGAGGCGTCAGGGGTCTTTGAAACCGACCGCAGCGTCGGTTCGAATTAAGGCACCAGCAAAATAGAAAGGCTTCTGACGCTTCGGTCAGGACAGGCCGCAGTTTACTTGTTGTAAATGAGGACCCGCTGACGCAAGGGTCAGGGCAAATTGCTTGAGAATTGGCCGTGTCGCAGACCCTGACGCTGCGGTCAGGGTTTATAATCCTGACCGTAGCGTCAGGGTTTATAATCCTGACCGCAGCGTCAGGACAGGATCGCCGCCAGAATAGCAACCTGTCAATGGCCTCACTTTGTGAAGCTATTTGTTACCTAGCTCAGATAGTTGTTGGGGTGAATGAGCTGGTCGGAAGCCTTGGGATTGGCTTTTATCCATGCTTTTGGAGCACGAACTTTGCGGTTGGGATTCCATTTAAAGCTCATTTAAGGCCCTTTTTGAGCTGCAAAAGGGGCTCTCTTGAGCTGCAAGTGCTTCGGCTCCTTAAAACCTAGCGGTTGTTTTGGGGCCTTGCCCATAGAAAGCTTTACTATTTTATCCGGCAC
>CAZJFM010000060.1:0-14411 GCA_964545365.1 uncultured Candidatus Competibacteraceae bacterium
TCGCGACGAAGTAAAGACGAAATGCCTTCCGTCTCTCGCGACGAAGTAAAGACGGGATGCCTCCCGTCTCTTAACGATGAATGGACTCTGTGTGCCCTTACACCGCGACAGCGGTTTCTCGCAAAGTCGCAAAGCCGCAAAGAGGCGTTTAACGGCGCTATCTATTTCACGCCTAGCTCCTACCGAGCTAAAGCCTTTGCGCATTGGCGTCTCTGCGTGCCACCTTTTCCGCGCTAATGTTGGACGATGAATGATGAAGTAAAGACGGGATGCCTCCCGTCTCTTAACGATGAATGGACTCTGTGTGCCCTTACACCGCGACAGCGGTTTCTCGCAAAGTCGCAAAGCCGCAAAGAGGCGCTCGACGGCGCTTTCTATTTTACGCCTGGTTCCTACCGTGCTGAAACCTTTGCGCCTTGGTGTCTCTGCGTGCTACCTTTTCCGCGCTAAAACCTTTGCGCCTTCGCGTCTCTGCGTGCTACCTTTTCCGCACTACCGTTAAATGGTGCATTAAGCAAAAAAAAAGCCCGGTCACCCGGGCTATTAAAACAGTAATCTATGCCGGTGCTTACTCGGCCACCACCTCAAACTCAAAATCGGCAGAAACCTCTTTGTGCAACAATGCCGAAGCTTTGTAAGTTCCTAGCTCACGAATGGACTCGTCGGCCATTTTAAGACGGCGACGCTCCACGGGAACGCCCTCAGCGGACAGGGCCTGAGCAAGCATAACGGTATTGATGGAACCAAAGATTTTTCCGCTCTCGCCCACTTTAGCCCCAACTTTAACTTTAACGCCAGCAATACGCTCAGCCAAACTTTTGGCCTCGTCGAGCATTTTCTCGGCTTTGTGCGCTTGTTGACGCATGTTTTCTTGGTGCACCTTAAGGGCAGAAGATGTAGCCGCAACGGCCAATCCTTGAGGGATAAGGTAATTCCGAGCGTAGCCATTTTTCACTTCAACCACGTCGTTGGCGAAGCCAAGGCTCTGTATGTCTTGTTTAAGAATAATTTTCATGACTCTCCCGGTTTTATTTCAGCAAATCGGTTACGTAAGGCATCAAAGCCATGTGGCGCGCACGCTTTACAGCTTGTGCCACTCGACCTTGATATTTCATAGAAGTGCCGGTAATACGACGAGGCAAAATTTTACCTTGTTCGTTCACCAACTTCAACAAATAATCGGGGTCTTTGTAATCGATGTATTTGATGCCGGCCTTTTTAAAGCGGCAGTATTTCTCCTTTTTAACCTCAATAGGAGGAGGAGTCAAATAACGTATTTCTGACTGGTTGCCTTCTTTGGCATTTTGTTCGATAACGCTGCTCATAACTCGTAATTATTTGGATTTAGACGCCAATTTCTCACGGCGCTTTTGGTTGTACTCTACCGCATGCTTGTCCAAGCGAAAAGTTCCAAAGCGGATGATTCGCTCGTCGCGGCGGAAAGCCAATTCCCACTTATCTACGAAGGTTGGATCGGCTTTAAATTCGAACAAATGATAAAAGCCCGTTGATTTCTTCTGGATCGGGTAAGCCAGTTTGCGTAGGCCCCAAGACTCGTCGTTAACGACTTCGCAACCGTTTTCCTTCAACAGCTCCCTGTAGCGGTCAACGGCCTCTTGAAGCTGCTCATCGCTCAACACAGGGGTGAGGATGAACATCGATTCATACTGATGCATAATTTCAATTAAAATTAGGGCTGCAAAGATAGGAATTTCCGAATACAAATCAAGCTTGTTTCCTTTTGGGGGCCTAATCCGTCTCCGGGCTTTACTCCCGGCCATGGCAGGGGCGGTCTGTAGCCGGCCACAGGGGCTTGTTCCTCCGCCCTGTGCCCGGCACAGTCCGCAACCCTGCCATAACCGGGCGGTACCGCCCTTCGCCGGGGCCCGCGCTCCGATTCAAAACCCCGTGCCTACTCAGCCATTGCTACCGCTTATTTCGTTTACAACAAAAAATGTGCCTTTTTCCTCGTTTTAATCGCTTAAGAGCCCCCTAAACAAGGGATAAATTGTTACTTTTGCGCACAAAGCCGCAGGCCTGTGGCAATTAACGCATAAATGCAATCTATCTTATGAGCAACGACGTTTTCGGAACCCTGAAATCGCTGGACACTCCCCAAGGAAAGGTTCAGTACCATAGCCTAAAATCTCTGCAAAGCCAAGGACATGCCATTAGCAAACTCCCTTTTTCCATAAGGGTCTTGCTCGAAAATGCACTGCGCAATTGCGATGGCCTTCGGGTAACCAAAGAAAATGTCGAAACCATTTTAGGTTGGACACCAGCCAAGTCCGATAAAGATATTCCCTTTACTCCTGCCAGAGTTTTGTTGCAAGACTTTACCGGAGTTCCTTGTGTAGTAGATTTAGCTTCTCTGCGTGCCGAAGCCGGACGCAAGGGCAAAGACGTTTCTAAAATCAATCCGCTTGTGCCCGTTGATTTGGTTATTGACCACTCCGTACAGGTAGAGTACTATGGAACAAACAGCGCCCTACAACGCAACGTGGCTCTGGAATATGAACGCAATGGCGAACGCTACCAGTTGCTCAAATGGGCACAAAAAGCCTTCGATAATTTCACGGCCGTTCCTCCCGGCATGGGCATTTGCCACCAAGTAAATCTAGAATTCCTTTCCAAAGGAGTGCTTGTTCGCGACGGAATGGTTTTCCCTGACTCTTGTTTTGGAACCGACTCCCATACGCCTATGGTAAATGGCATTGGTGTGGTTGCCTGGGGCGTAGGTGGTATTGAGGCGGAAGCCGCTATGCTTGGCCAGCCTTCTTATTTTATCATGCCCGAAGTGGTAGGTCTCAAACTTACCGGTCAACTGCCCGCAGGAGCCACCGCTACGGACATGGTACTTGCTATTACCGAACTGTTGCGCAAGCATGGTGTGGTAGGTAAATTTGTAGAGGTTTATGGAGACGGACTAAACAACCTTTCCGTGCCCGACCGTGCCACCATTTCCAATATGAGTCCGGAGTTTGGTTGCACCATTACCTATTTCCCAATCGATGACCAAACCTTGGAATACATGCGTCGTACGGCTCGCCCCGAAGACCATGTGCACATGGTAGAGACCTACTGCAAGGAAAACATGCTGTGGCGCGAAAACGAAGACGAAATCCAATACTCCACTTCCTTAGAATTGGATTTAAGCACTTTAGAGCCCGCGGTAGCAGGCCCTAAAAGACCTCAAGACCGTATTTTGGTGCGTAACCTTGACCGTCAGGTGCGTCATATCTTAAAAGATACATTTAGCAGAAGTTATGTAGAGGCCGGGGAAAGACAAAACACCGCCGCTGAAGAAGGCATGTTGCGTTCCGCTGAAGTTACTCAGGACGATTTGCGCTATACCCTTTCCGACGCAAGCGTGGTGATTGCCGCCATTACTTCCTGCACCAATACCAGCAACCCAAGCGTAATGTTGGGCGCCGGTTTGGTTGCTAAAAAAGCCGTTGAAAGAGGATTGGATGTGAGGCCATGGGTTAAAACATCCTTAGCACCGGGCTCCAAAGTGGTCACGCATTATTTAGAAAAAGCTGGCTTGCTCGAATATTTGGAAGCCCTTCGCTTTCATGTAGTGGGTTATGGTTGCACCACCTGCATTGGCAACTCCGGAGCTTTACCTCCCCACATTGCCAAGGCCATCGAAGAAAATGACCTGGTGGTTTCCTCCGTGCTCTCCGGCAACAGAAACTTCGAAGCGCGGGTGCACCCTCAGGTAAAAATGAACTTCTTGGCTTCTCCTATGCTGGTAGTAGTTTATGCTTTGGCAGGCCGCACCGACATAGACCTTACAACAGAACCTATTGGAACCGATGCGAATGGCGATCCGGTGTTCATGAAAGACATCTGGCCTAGCGACGCCGAAATTGCAGAGCTCAGAAACTCCGTACTTGACCCGGCTTCCTATAAGGAAAACTACGCCACCGTATTTGACGGAGACGAAGAGTGGAAAAACCTTAAAGCGCCCGAAGGCCAGCTTTTCCAATGGGACGATTCCTCTACCTATGTTAAAGAAGCGCCTTTCTTTAAAGACCTACCGGAATCTTTGCCTTCTCCACAAAATATTGAAGGGGCAAAAGTGCTTCTGATGCTTGGTGACTCTGTTACCACCGACCATATTTCACCGGCAGGATCTTTCCGAGAAGACCATCCTGCGGGTGAGTACCTAAAAAGCCACGGAGTAGAACGCAAAGATTTTAACTCTTACGGATCTCGCCGTGGAAACCACGAAGTAATGATGCGCGGCACTTTTGCCAATGTGCGCATCAAAAACCAATTGGTTGAAAAAGAAGGCGGTTACTCTTTGTACCAGCCTACAGGAGAAACCCTAACGGTATTTGAAACCAGTGAGCGGTACCAAAAAGATGGTACGCCCATGGTGGTTTTGGGTGGCAAAGAATATGGATCAGGTTCCAGCCGTGACTGGGCTGCCAAAGGCCCAAATTTGCTTGGAGTTCGTGCCGTTATTGCCGAAAGTTACGAGCGTATACACCGTTCCAACTTAGTAGGCATGGGCATTTTGCCTTTGCAATACAAAAACGGAGAAAACGCCATGAGCCTAGGTTTGTCCGGAACCGAAACCTTCCATATCAAAGGCATTAATGAAGGCCTAAGCCCTCAGCAAACGCTGCAGGTGGAAGCCGTAAAGCAGGATGGTACGGTCATTGCCTTCGAAGCCGACTCTCGCCTTGACTCCGAAATTGAAGTAGCTTACTACCAAAACGGGGGCATTTTGCACTACGTTTTGCGTCAGTTGCTCAAAAAGGCATAAGTCAACCTGTCTAAAACACGCATTACAAACGCCCCATTCTTTTTTGGGGCGTTTTTTTTTGCCCATAACCAAAGCGTCAGCCCATGAGCCCAGACCACTTATTCCTTGCTATTCTGGCGGCGCCCCTGTTCCTGACGCTTACGTACTGACGCTTACGGTCAACATCCTGGAGTCAGCATCCTGGAGTCAGCATCTTTAAGTCAGGGTTACAAACTTGAAAAGACAAGGCCTCAACGGACTAGTAAAGGGGGCAAAACCTTAGCGAAGCTTTGGAGAAAAAAGATACCGGAAGCTAATCCCAGCTAAAAAATTATGGGTTAGATGGGGCTTCTTGTGCGGTTGCTTTTTGAACCAAAACAATGGTTCCATTATATGCATCCAGTGCTACCATATCTCCGGTGGAAAGTTCATCCATGATTCCTGAAACGCCCACCACAGCTGGCAATCCAAACTCTCTGGCAACAACGGCCCCATGAGAAAGAGGACTTCCCATTTCGGTGATAAGAGCAGAGGCCACGGTATAGTATGGGGTCCAGCCAATGTCGGTAAAGCCACTGACCATAATCTCTCCGGACTTTATTGCAGAGGCATCTTCCATGTTTCTAACCAAACGCACTTGGGCTTTAACCTTTCCCGGGCTAACCGGAACACCGGCCCATTGCCCCTCCTCAAGGTTCTTCCTAATTTGAGGTAATTTAGGGAAAGGGCGTCCTTGAAACAGGTCCGGAAATTGAAAAGTACTTGCGGTTGTGAAGGAGCGTCTTCGACCTTCCACAACCGCTTTAGGGTTTGGCAATTGGCCGGCAAACAGCAGCTTATGTTCTTCAGGCAATAGGAAAAACACATCTTCGGTTTCCTCAATTAGCCCTTGATTTTTAGCTAAGTCCCCTAAATGCCGGTAACCTTGACGCAAACGATGCATAATGCGGATGGCGAAGGCTTTAGACTTTTCGCGTTTAATGACTGCAGCTCTGGAAAGCTTTGCCACAAAAGCTTCGCCGGCTTTAAGCTTGGGCAAATTGGCACCTTGAGAAGCAGACTGGTTTGATTTACGGCCGCTACGGACCATTTGTTGAAGCATTCCAAGCAAACTTTCCGGTGCTTCTTCCCAAGTGGGTTCTAAAAACTCTGCTTCGCGCACCCCTCGGTGTCCGTGGCGTTGGATAAACTCCGCAAATTTTTGTCTTACCGGCTCCGGAGCATTGTGCTCCAACAGGCTCCTTGCTTCGCTTAATTTGGCATTAACAAAGGTGTTATCAAAACCTGGGTGTTGCAAAATTTCGTCTGCCAAATCTCCGAGTCGGGCCAATGGGTCAGCACTTTCTATGGCACCTATGCTGGTGAGGAGTTGATTGGCCAAACCGGCAGCTTTTCCGGGTTCCGGAAAACGCTTTTCGAGCATTTGAAGCAAGGCCGAATAATAAGAGCCTGACTGGCTAGAGGTGGCAAAATGGTGCATAAACGCTTGCTCCATTCGTAGGACTCCTTTGGCTAGTTGTTCCAATAAAAGCTCAGGATTGTCGGACCAAATGGGCTGCCAATGCTCTGAAGATTTTTGCAAGCTACGCAACCTGGCCCCGGCAGACTGAATGTAGCGTACTTGCCCAATAAAATTCAAGCTTCGTCGAAAGGCTTTGGTTTCAGGTTCCACCTCATACGTGCTGAGGGTTCTACCCACAATGGATCGCTCAATATTTTCTTTTTTGTTTAACGCCGTATGCCTGGCAAAATCATATAAAGAGCTAAGGTTAAAAAACAAGCGACCGTAAAAGACTTGCACATATCTTGGAGTTGAGGCATGTTTAGGTAAGGCGCCGGAGCGCTTGGCAAAATCTCTCAGACCGGCTTCAATAGCCCCACCAAACAAACGTGCCGTTAAGGGACTTACGGCTCCCGGCATCATTTCCCCGATATTCCCTAAGGTAAACCAATCTTGGGTTTCACTATCGGTGCTAAGTGGTGTGTCGAGCTCATTCACGTTAAAAGGAGAAGCCGTGGTAACCGGACGGCATTGGAGCCACCACAATATTCCTTGAGCATCAATTGCCCATTCTAAGTCTTGGGGAGTGCCCAATATCTCTTCCATGATTTTTGCCCCTTGAAAAAGAGCTTTGGTCCATTCAGGGTTCCACTCCATGTTCTCGGGCATCCCCAGCGCTTGCCCCTTACTTTTGCCCCATTTGGGAATGACGGAATCCAGGCTGTTGACTTGCCCGGAAACGAGTTGTTCCCCTTGGCCACGGACTGCGGATAGAAGCATGCGGTCGTGCATATTTCTTACGGGATCCATGGTGAACAAGACTCCTGCCCAAACAGGCTCCACCATGCGTTGAACCACCACCGAAAAGTCATTAGAACCGTTGGGGGTTTCCTGATAGGCCTTTACTCTGTCGCTATTTGCAGAGGCCTTGCATGTTAAGGCAGCATTCCAAACATCCTCAGCCAATGGTTTGACGTTTAATATAGTCTCGTATTGACCTGCAAAAGATTGTTCCTGTCCATCTTCGTTTAGCGCCGAGGATCGAACGGCCACCGGATAGTCCTCAAAGGGTCTTAAGGCCTCTGATAATCCTCCGGGCATGTCGTCTGATTCTAGGTTTAAGGCAAAAAAAGCAGGTACATTCAACCCGGCTTGACCCAACTGAACCAAGCCTTTAAATTTTCCGCCGGCTAAAGCATATGACTCTTGATCGGTGGATAAAACAATTTTACTCATAAAGTGCTTTGGTGCTTGCGGGAACCGCGTTCTAGAATGCCCAAAAAAGTTTGATTACCCATGTGCAAGTAGCCCCAGCCCTCTTCAATTTGGTAATGATTTCCCATTTTAAAAATGAATTTATCCAGAGTCTCGAACCTTAGGCTTAGCGGTTCTTGTTTGGGGTGATTTTGCAAAAGTATATTTCCCGAGGGGTTTCGAATGGGGGCCGATGGGCCGGAGACCCAAGGACTAACATCCCCTTCGGAAACGGCACAATAGCCGGCCCTCAGCACAGGCAAATCACTAAATTGTACTAAAGAAAGGTTGAAGCCCCTTCCTTGGGTGTCGAAGCCAGTAAACCAGGAATGGGCGGTCCAGGCATCCCAATCTCTATGCCCTGTGCTGTGGTCGCGCGCACCATGGGCTTGCCACTCATGACTTTCACCAGCAAGATCTAAGCGGCATGTATAGTTTCCGGCCTGCTCGATATGGCTTGTTTTGAGCGATTTTAACTTTTCGAACTGGACTTTGTTCCAGGGCATGGAAGCTAATGCACGGGCAATTTGCTCTTTATCTCGGAGTTGAGAAAAGTCAAAGATGGGCGAAGAGGGTTCAAAATCTGCTTTAAAGCGGACCTCTTCGGAGCCACCTTCAGGGGAGGGAAAACTTCCTTGAAACCGAATAAGCCAACCGGCTCCTTTTCGCTCAAAAGATAAGCCATGGGCAGCAGGCCACTTGCCCGGTTCGGAGGGAAAAACCCCTTCTACTATCCATTTTTTATGGTTGGGCATCCGTAGAGCAAACCAAAGCTCGGATTGGTTTGCACTGCGCGCTGCCAAGCGAGCCACCCAAACATACCCTTGGGGTGAAACCCCATAAAAATAGTAGCTGTCTGTGGCCAAAGGATGTTCTAGCGCCTTAAAATTAAGGGCTTCGGCCGGAGGAAAAGTTGCCGTGGCACGATTGCCCAACAAAAAGTTTTTGGCAAGCCAATATTTAATCATAGGGACTAAAATTAATCAATGGGATTAAAATTAAGGGCCAACAAGTAAGGAAGCAGTGGGCATAGATTCATCATGGCTAAAATGGAGTATTGAAGGAAGGAACAAAGAACTTCCCAGGGACGCCCTGGCCGCAGCGGCAGCTGCCTAAAGCGCGCCTTACCTTTGGCGGCCTGAGGAAGCGACCACCGGAAGCTACCGCAAGGCCATGCCAAAGGAAGGTGAGCAAAAGGCACTGTGAGCTAAGGACAGACATAGGCAGTGTACCTTGTCTGGAAGAAGCGGCCAAAGCGTTGCCACAGAAATTGCGGAGTGGTATCTTTGGACCATGAAGTATTTTATTTTGGCGGTTTGGTTGTTGTTTGCTTGCAGTCCAAATTTGGCGCCGGAACGCTACACGCCCAAGCTTAGCTGGGCTTTAACCGACACTATGGGTGTAGATTCGGCGGGTTCGGCTTGGGTATATGAGGAAGGACACAGCTACTTAATGGTAGTGGAATCCGATGATTTGGGGCGTTATATTCGCCTGCTTGATGCCAAGGATCGACTAAAAAATATGGCTGAATTGAGCCAAGACAGTGTTTGGGTTAAAGTGGGAAGAGGCCCTCTTAGAACCAGAAAGCTTCAAAATTTAGAAAGGACGGCGGGACATGGTAAAAAGACAAGGCTGATAAAGATTTTGAAGCCCTGCACCCTATTTACCGCAGTTTATGCGCAAAAAAACGGACTATGGAACCGTTGCAGCAACCAAAGTATAGAACTTATAGAGAGCAGGTTTGAAGAAATAAATTACAAGGACATTGACCTTAGGACTGCCTACCATGCCAAAAGTGGACAAGTTATTGTTCAAGTGAGGAACCGCAGTAAGGAGTCCATTCCCTTATTTGAGCAGGGGAAGTTTATGCGGCTGAGTTTTGAAGGACAGGGAAAAGGGAAACACGGCATCCATGAATTTAAGCCTAATGTGTCTTTTCTTACAGCCCATTTGGCCCAAAATAACTTGGCGGCGGAATCGGAATGGCAGACCCTTTTGGACATTTCGGTGGAAGAAATTTTGGGAGCAAAAGCCGATGGGACGTGGAGTTTTAAAGGCAGTATGGAAGAACCTTGGAAAAAGCGGGGAGGCAAAATTGTTCCCGAAGTTAGATTTTGGGTTCAAATTTCGGTCAAGGGCAAACGCAGAGTTGGTCCATTAATGCTTTGGAAACCCTAATTTTGGTTTCATAATTTCAAGTTTACTATTTATGCCGTTGAGCGAAACTTCTCCTATGCCGCAACGCTTATGGATTACCGATGACGACCCCATATTCATTTTTGGAATGAAGCATCGGTTAGAGGCCCTAACGTGTTTGAAGGAGTTGGTATTCTTTAACGATGGCGAAGACTTACAAACTGCCTTGGAGCAGCTATCAGAGGAATCCTTTCCTGATTTAATCTTTTTGGATATACACATGCCCTGCATGAATGGTTGGGAAGTGCTGGAGATTCTGGAACAGAAGAAAAAGCCGGAGCATTGCAAATTGTACCTTGTTTCTTCCTCGATAAACCCCTTAGATCATGCCAAAGCAAAACAATACCACTGGGTGGATGCTTTTGTGACCAAGCCTTTGGGGAATAAGGAACTCAAGGGGCTTCTGGCTTTGTGCGCCTGAATTGGTGTACCTTTGAACCATGAATGTTTTAACGGCGGAACAGCTGTCGAGGAGCTACGGCGAGCGTGAAATTTTTTCTGATTTAGGATTTGGAATTCAAAGGGGCCAAAAGGTAGGTCTAATCGCAAAAAACGGCACAGGCAAGACCAGTTTAATGCGGATACTTTCGGGACAAGAAGCGCCGGACTCCGGTCAGGTTGTTGTTCGTGAAGGCTTTCGTCTGGGCTTTTTAGAACAAAGTCCTGAGCTGGAAGCCGGTAAAACCATATTGGAATCTCTATTGCCACGCCAACCCGAGTTGTTGGAAACCCTGCAGGCCTATCAAGCGGCCAGTGAGTCTGGAGACATGCAGGCCCTGGAGCAAAGCATGAGCAAAATGGATGCCCTGCAGGCTTGGGATGCGGAGACCCGAATTCGAGAAATGACAAGTAAGTTGGGACTTGGGGAAGTAAACATGCGGACCGACCAATTGTCCGGAGGCCAAAAAAGAAGGTTGGCTCTGGCAGGGCTGTTGTGTGAAGCGCCGGATATATTGTTGTTGGATGAACCCACCAACCACTTGGACATTCCCATGATTGAATGGCTGGAAGGCTATTTGAACCAAAGCAACCTAAGCCTATTGATGGTGACCCACGACCGGTATTTTCTGGATAGGGTTTGCGACCATATTTGGGAGCTTGATGGAGGAATGCTGCACCAGTACCAAGGAAATTTTGGATATTATTTGGAAAAAAAAGCCCAGCGAGAGGCTGCTGAAGCCAGCAGTCAAGCTAGGGCAAAAAACCTATATACCAGAGAACTGGAATGGGTTAGAAGAATGCCTAAAGCCAGAGGGACCAAATCCAAGAGCCGACTCAAGGCCTTTGAAGAGGTAAAAGCAGAAGCCTTAAAACGACGAAACCAAAGCAAATTGGAAGTAGATATCCCCATGCAACGCTTGGGGAGCAAAATTGTGGAGGCCATTAAAATCGGCAAGAGTTATGAGGCAAAGTCCTTGTTTTCAGACTTTAGATACAGCTTTAGAAAGGGAGAGCGTTTAGCGGTTGTGGGGCCCAATGGCAGCGGAAAAACCACCTTGCTCAAAATTCTTACCGGTCAATTGGAGCCCGATCAAGGAAAGGTGGTCGTGGGAGATACCGTTGCCTTTGGCTGGTATGCTCAAGAGCTAGACCATTTGCCGGGCGACAAACGGGTGATTGAGTTTATAAAGGAAACTGCTGAATATTTTGAAACCGAAAGAAGGGCTAGGGTATCGGCGTCTTTTTTGCTGGATATGTTTGAGTTTCCCCCGTCCATGCAATACCAATACATTCACTTGCTAAGTGGTGGCGAAAAGCGACGCTTGAGTCTGCTTCATATGCTGCTTAAACAACCCAACTTCTTAATTTTAGACGAACCTACCAACGATTTGGATATTGCCACCTTGCAAAGCTTGGAGTGGTATTTAGAAGCCTTTGAGGGTTGCGTTTTGGTGGTAAGCCACGACAGGCATTTTGTGGATAAAGTGGCCGACCAACTGATTGTACTGGATGGTGCCGGAGGAATCGATGTATTTGGAGGAAGCTATTCGGAATGGCAGGCTTTCCTAACCGAAGAAAAGGAAGCAGAGCATGCAAAGAAGAAAGAGAATCAAGCATCAATAACTGCGAAGAAAGAGGGGCCGTCAGGGGTAGAAAAGCGAGGTCGGCTTTCGTATAATGAAGAACGCAAACTGGCAGCACTTCCCGATGAAATAGAAGCCTTGGAAAAAGAAAAAGAACGATTGGAAAAGGCCATATTGGCCACCCAAGAATACACAGAGCAGATAGGATTGAGTGAATCCTTGGGCAAAATCAGCCAAGAACTCCAGGAGGCCATGGATTTGTGGCTTAGTTTGGAAGAGAAAAAAGAAGGGTTGGCTTGAAAAAAAGCCCCGATGGAGAGGCTTTTGTTTTAGAAAAAACATGTATGGCGCAAGAGAGCCTCCCTCCGGAATATTTTGCGATAGGAGCTGTTCCAACCATGGGAAAACGTAGTTCCATTTTTTAGGCTAGCGGCGGCCATAGGTTGACTTCCGGTTCTAACTTAACCCCGAACTTGTTGAACACGTCCCTGGCTACGTTTTGGGCAAAGCTCCACAGCTGGGTTCCGGTTGCCTCTCCATAATTCACCAATACCAAAGCTTGGTTTTTGTGCATTCCAACAGGGCCCGAGGATTTGCCTTTCCATCCGGCTTGATCGATGAGCCAACCGGCAGCTAGTTTTACAAAACCTTCGGACACCTGATATACCGGCATTTCAGGGAATTTTTGTTGCAAAAGCTGCACTTGATCTATGGAAACAATTGGATTTTTAAAAAAGGATCCTGCATTCCCAAGCTCGTTGGGATCAGGAAGTTTGGAAGACCGGATATACATTACCGCCTCTGCCACCTGCATAGGATTTGCCTTATCCGGATCAATTTCTTTGGACATAAGGGTTTCGCGAATAGCTCCGTAGTCGGTATTGGGCTGGTGGAACCCTGCTTTGGGGAGCCGAAACCTCACCGAAGTAATAAGGAACTGATCTTTAGCCTCTGTCTTAAAAATACTGGAGCGGTAGCCAAAGTTGCATGATTCAGCATCCAAAAATTGTAGCTTAAGCTGTTGACGATGAATCACATTTACACCGGTGCAAAATTGACGAAGCTCTACTCCGTAGGCTCCAATATTTTGCATGGGCCCTGCTCCTGTGCGCCCGGGAATTAAGGCTAGATTTTCTAGGCCATACCAACCGGATTCTAGGGTTTGCATAACCAAAGGATGCCAAGGTACGCCTGCGCCAACCTCAATTTCAACAAAGGACTTTGTTTCCTTAAGCAATTCCACCCCCAGCATCCGAACAGCAAGTACCCGGGGAATTTCAGTTTGTGTAAATAAGATATTGGAACCACCACCTAAAATGAGGTACGGCAGTCCACTCCAATGTTTTAAGGCGCCAATTGCTTCAGAAATGGAAGACATTTCCCAATATTCCTTTGCAGCAACTGTGCAGCCAAAGGTGTGTTTATCCTTTAGACTTATGCTCATTCTTCAAGGACCTTCATTGGGAGTTCAGAAGGTTCTTTCTGCATCCGTATGGCTTTTTGCTCTTGTAATTTTTCTTTAGCAATTCGGGCGGGGCTTCCGAAAATATAATACAATTTTCGTTTTAAGCCTTTGGCATTCCGAACGTCTGTCCACATGTCGGCATATTCGTGAAAATTGATAAAGAAGGGGTTGGCCTTGTTCTTAATGGGCGTTGTAAGCCCGTAAACTACTTGTTCTTCTTCGGGTTGGTAGGTGCCAAACATTCGGTCCCAAAGGATAAAAGTAGCCCCGTAGTTTTTATCCAGGTACTTATCTTGGCTACCGTGGTGCACTCTATGATTGCTTGGTGTGGCAAAAATATATTCAATAATGGGATGCATTTTACGAATGTATTCGGTGTGCACCCAAAACTGAAACAAAACAGCTACTTGGTTGGTAACAAAGAAAATTATGGGATGAAACCCCATAAGCAACACGGGAATTAAAAACACTATTTTAATGTGCTGGACCCAGCTAAGGCGAAAAGAAACGGCTAGGTTGTAGTAATCGCCTGAGTGATGTACTACATGGGTTGCCCACCAAAAGCGCTGTTCGTGCGAGACTCGGTGCGCCCAGTAGGAAAAGAAATCATAAATGATGTAGCATGGAAGCCAGGTCCACCAGTTTAGTTCCATGCGCCATGGAAGCTGGTTATAAGACCACACAATAACATACAACAATACAAATTTTAAAGCGGCAGAAACAAGCAAATTGCCCAGGCCAACCCCAATGCTTCCAAGAAGCTCTTTGTTTTCGTAATACTTCCGATGTTGGTATAAAGAAATCCCATACTCCAATGCCGCAAAAAACAGCATGGCAGGCACTGCCCAAACAATGAGGTTTGGGGTGCTCAGTTCCAACTCATGCAGGTTGTTTAAATCAATAACCGGCGCTCCGAATAATCCCATGCATTTTTAATTGATTCAAAAATAAGAAAAGCAAAGAAACATAGCTTTTTTGCCTGCGCTTAAAAGGTGCGCCTTGGGAAGTGAAGTTGTGTGGCTTTCCATTACCCTTTACTACTTTGGGCGCTAAGGATTCATATATTTTACAAGACTGTTGACGCGTTGCTATTCTAAGGGCGATACAGCCCTGAGGCTGCGTACTGACGCTGCGTACTGACGCTGCGTACTGACGCTGCGGTCAGCATCTTCGAGTCAGCATCTTCGAGTCAGCATCTTCGAGTCAGCATCTTCG
>CAZJFM010000061.1:0-13925 GCA_964545365.1 uncultured Candidatus Competibacteraceae bacterium
GGCCCACGATTAAAACCTTGAGGTGCTGAGGTGCGATTTCAGATGTTTGATGCTCGGCACCTCCGGTTGCTCCAATTCCCTGCAAAGCCCCCGGTTGAACCCCGGGGCTTTGTAAATCCCAAAGGTAAACTTACTTTTAAGGGATTTTTAACAGTAGGCTATGGCAGACAGTGAATCGAGGCCGCAGGTTTCAACCATTCTAGGGCACCCTACGGGGCTCTTTGTTTTGTTTTTCACCGAAATGTGGGAGCGGTTTAGCTACTACGGCATGCGGGCTATTCTGGTATTGTATATGAGTGCCAGTGCCACGGCCAAGAATGCCGGGATGGGATGGACCGAAGACAATGCCTTGGCCTTGTATGGTTGGTATACCATGTTGGTATACGTGATGTCCATTCCCGGGGGCATTATTGCCGATAAATTCATAGGACAAAAGAAGGCGGTATTGTATGGTGGACTGCTGCTGGTAGCCGGCCATTCCGTTTTGGCGATTGAGCAAAATTGGGCCTTTTTTACCGGTTTGGCCTTGATTGTATTGGGGGTTGGTGGATTAAAACCCAACATCAGTACTATGGTGGGTGGTTTATACCCTGAGGGAGACATTCGCCGCGACAAAGGCTTTACCATTTTTTACATAGGCATTAATATTGGTGCGGCCTTTGCCTCCATTTTGGTGGGTTGGATTGGAGAGACCTTTGGTTGGCATTACGGCTTTGGATTGGCGGGTATTGGTATGTTGCTGGGTCAGTTGGTTTTTATGTTGGGCGGTTCTCACTTAAAGGGAATTGGAGAAAAACCCATCAAAGAACCGGAGGGGAAAGATTCTTTGGGCCATTTGTTCAAAAAGCTATTTAGTTCAGGCTTTCCCAGGTTGGGTTTTGGTTTGGTTTTTAGTTTAGGTCTGGTTTTGGTGGCCTTGGGTTTGAGCAAAGAAGAAGGAGGCTATTTAGGTTACGGCTTGCTTCTGTTGTTTTTAAGTTTTGTGGTTGGTTTGTTGATGGTGATATACCAAGAGCTCACGAAAGTAGAAAAGGACAAGTATGTGGTTTTGCTGCTCTCCTTTTTGATTGTAATTGTTTTTTGGGGTGCCTTTGAGCAAGCCGGAGGCTTAATGAACTTGTATACCAAAGCCAAGGTGGATCGGACGGTATTGGGTTACGAGATTCCTGCCTCCACTTTTCAGGCGGTGAATGCCATATTTATCATATTGTTTGGGACATTGGTGGCCAGTTTCTGGGCTTGGCGTAAGCGTAAAAAGAAAGAGTCCTCTTCCTTGTTTAAAATGGCCATAGGAACCATTATTATGGGTTCGGGCTTTTTGTTCATGGCCAAAGCCAGTTTGGAGGTATTGTCTACCGGTCAAGCCGCCTTGGTTTGGATTTTATTGGCGTATCTTTTCCACACCTTGGGAGAGTTGTCGGCATCTCCGGTGGCATTGTCGTTCATTACCAAATTGGCGCCGGCGAAGTATGGTTCCATAATGATGGGGGTTTATTTCGCGGCCACAGGCTTGGGCAATAAAGTTGCCGGAGCCATTGGAGAAATGTCACGAACTCCACAGGCCGAACTTAAGGTAGCGGAGGCTCCGGTTCATTTGGGCCAATTGGTAGCAGATTCTACGGTGGCCAAAGCACAGAATTTTGAAGTTCGAGGCCGGATTTACCTGAATGCGGCGCAAGAACCTGTTATAGAAGATTTAGAGGGTCGATCCTTATTGGTGCAGGATGTGTTGGCGGATTCTACTGCGGATGCCTTATTGAAAAAGACCTTGGCCTCGGAAGACCATAGTCCGGAGGCGCCCTTGCGCGTGGATTTAAGCTTTGAGAATAAAAAAGACCAGTTGGCCTTGCAAGAAGATACGAACCATGTAGGTCAGTTACGGAACTATAGTGCCAAAGCGGCCGTATTTGAGGTGGAGAATAAGAAAGAGCTGCAAACCTTTATTGGCATCACAGGTTTTACGCTACTTTTCGGACTTCTGCTTATTTTGTTCTTGAAAAAACTCAAAAGCCTCACGCATGGGGTAGAGGAACGCGAATCTTGATTAGTAAATTTTTGAACTGAAATTATGGAAAAAAGCTCCAATCCCGACTTTTTTAAGAGCAAGGTGCTGGGTCATCCGGCCGGTTTGTTTGTGCTGTTTTTCACCGAAATGTGGGAACGTTTTTCGTTTTACGGAATGCGGGTGCTGCTGATTAATTTTTTAACCATGGCAGCCATAGGCATAAATCCGGGCTGGGAATGGAGCTCTGAGAATGCCGGCGCCTTGTTTGGAACCTATGCCGGTCTGTTGTACTTAACTCCTATTTTGGGCGGTTATATTGCCGATAAAATCACGGGTTACCGGTTGGCGGTGCTTATAGGCGCCATAATTATGACGGCGGGCCATGCCAGTATGGCTTTTGAAACCGAAGCTTCCTTATACATAGGGTTGGCTTTATTGGTGATTGGAACAGGCTTTTTTAAGCCCAACATGACTTCTATAATTTCGGAGATGTACAAAGACGTTCCGGAGAAAAAAGATGGAGCCTATACCATTTTCTACATGGGCGTAAATGCCGGTGCCTTTTTTGGAATGATGCTTTGTGGGTATTTAGGCGAGAAAGTGGGTTGGTCTTGGGGCTTTGGTTTGGCCGGTATATTCATGCTTTTGGGCAGCATACAATTTTGGCTGGCAAAGCCCTTGTTTGGAAGCATTGGGGATAAACCCAATAAAAACTTGGTGCAAAGCGACGAAGAGCGTTTGGCGGAGGAGAACAACCCCAACGAGGGCAAGCGGAACCCCTTTACCGGTTTGGATAAGGTCTTGATTTTTATTTCTGCTGCCGTAGGCTTGTTGTACATTTTTAATGATCCAAGCAGTAAAATTGCCAATATCCACCTTTTGCCGGAGGAAATCATGGGGATGAATGGGCCGGCATTGATTACCGGAGTGGGCTTATTGGTATTTCTGTTTTTAGTGAGTTCCCGGATTTCCAGATACGATAAAGTCGTTCGAAACCGGATGATTGCTGTGGTGATATTTGCCTTCTTTACGGTGCTTTTTTGGATGTCCTTTGAGCAAGGAGCCACCTCTTTAGTTCTGTTTGCGCGCGATTTTACTCAGCGTACTTTGGTTGGAGATTCCGCTACCATATTTAAAATCGTGAATACCCTGCTTACGGTGATTCCGTTGGGAATTATTACTTGGGTGCTGTTGCGATTGTTTAAGGAAACCGCAAACCGTATTGCCACATCCAACATTGTATTGGCCGGCAGTTTTGTAGTGGTTTGGGGTATTGTGGGCTGGATGCTTTGGAAAGATTATAATGCGGTAGCCTATAAAGTATCTTACCAAGTGGTAGAAACGCCAAGCTTAAATAAGGAGGGTGAGGTAATAAAAAATGAGGATGGGAAGCCTGTTCTGCTTTGGGCACCCGTTGAAGAAAGTCGTGCCTTAGCGGAAGGAGACCGGGTTAGGGATACCCAAATGGTTGTTTCAAGTCAGGTGCCTTTGGAAGTAAATCAGCAGGTGAATATCCATGTGGAGAAAGGGAACTTTGTGCTGCTGGACGACCCTATGTCTGAACGGATTCGCAGCGATTACCAAGCCGCAAATAAAGCCTCCATGGTAGTGCCTGCCACCGTTACGGAGGAAGTGACCAACCAAATTGAGGTTACCGCCTCTTGGTTTAGTATTCTGAACTCGTTTTTCATTATTGCTTTTGCTTCCTTCTTTAGCAAATGGTGGGAAAGTAAATACAATCCTCCGGGAGCCGTTAAGTATGGTTTGGGCTTAGCCATAATGGGTCTTGGCTTTGGGATGTTGGCCATTGGCTCTTCATCCATTCCGCAAGGAGCTGAACCGGGCATTGTTCGGGTGAGTATGGTCTGGCTAATTTTAGCCTATTTGTTCCACACCTTGGGCGAACTTTGTTCCTCGCCGGTGGGCTTGAGTTATGTGAGCAAATTAGTCCCCGGACGCATGATCGCATTTATGTTTGGCATGTGGTACCTGGCCATTGCCATAGGCAATAAATTGGCGGCTAATTTGGGTGGTGCTGTGGAGCAGATATCCGAAGAGTATTCCTTGAGTGCTTTCTTTTTGATCTTTACCATCGTACCCATTTCTGCGGGGATTTTGGTTGCGGCATTGAACCCTCTGCTCAAACGTTTAATGGGCGGAGTAAAATAACTGACCTATGTTTCCATTGCAGAACGATGCCGTGGTGCTGGCCTTGCTGGTCGGCACCCTGGCACTTATTTTTGGAGCAACTAAGACCAAGGCCCTTCAACCTTTCTTTAAGTTTGTTCCGGCATTGCTGCTGTGCTACTTTATTCCTTCGCTGTATACCACCTGGGGGCTGGTGAATGAGAAAGAGTCCAGCTTGTATTTTGTTGCTTCTAGGTATTTGTTGCCTGCCAGCTTGGTCTTGCTCACCTTGAGCATTAACCTCAAAGAGGTTTTTCGGCTAGGGTCTAAGGCTTTGATTATGTTCCTTACCGGTACGCTAAGCATTATTATTGGTGGTCCCCTTTCCATTTTGTTGGTTTCGCTGGTTTCTCCGGAAACCGTGGGTGGTATGGGACCCGAAGCCGTTTGGCGCGGCATGACTACCATTGCGGGAAGTTGGATTGGGGGCGGTGCAAACCAAGCCGCCATGTTTGAAGTTTTTCAGCCTTCCAATGCCCTGTACAGCGTAATGATTACCGTGGACATCATTGTGGCTCAGGTTTGGATGTTCTTTCTGTTGTTGGGCATCGGACAAAGTCAGCGGATCGACAAACGCTTAAAGGCAGATACCTCAGCCATTGACCGTTTGCGAGATAAAATGGATGAGTTCAGCAAGAAGAACAGCAGGATTCCGGACTTTACTGATTTAATGGTAATCCTAGGCATTGCTTTTGGCGCTACCGGATTGGCGCACTTGTTGGCCGATATTTTGGCCCCATGGATTGCAGAAGATTTTCCTGCCTTGAAAAAATTCAGCTTGGATTCCGGGTTCTTTTGGTTGATTATTTTGGCCACCACCTTCGGTTTGGCTTTGTCCTTTACTCGCTTTAGGAGCTATGAAGGAGCCGGAGCCTCAAAGATTGGTTCGGTGTTTATTTACTTTTTGGTAGCCACCATTGGACTTAAAATGGACATCAATGAGGTATTTAAAAATGCCGGGCTTTTTGGCGTAGGCTTTGTTTGGATGGCCATTCATGTAGTGCTCATGATTTTGGTGGCTTGGCTGATTAAAGCTCCCTTCTTTTTCTTGGCGGTGGGTTCCAAAGCCAATATTGGAGGAGCGGCTTCTGCTCCTGTAATTGCGGCGGCATTTCACCCGGCTCTAGCCCCTGTGGGCGTATTGTTGGCGGTTTTGGGCTATGCCCTTGGGACGTATGGCGCCTGGCTTTGCGGTTTGTTGATGCAAGCTGCTGCCCCCTAAGGCAAGCCTTGTAAATAAGGTTGTATCTTTGCCTCCAGATGCTGTGCTTACCTGTGTAAAAGTGGGCAACAGCAAGAATGGAAAGCACCGAAAAAGCAGAGGCACATGTACATTGTAAAAACCGGACAAAGCACCTTTGATTTTAATCCCGAAACGGAAGGGACTTGGAGCAGCCCACAGGCCTCCGGCCCTATTCGTATTGAGGGAGATTCCCGTCAGGGCTTTCGGTTGCTTATCGGTAACGAAAGCTATGCTGCTTTTTTGGTGGAAGCCGACTATCGCCAAAAGCGCTTTGTATTTAGCATTCAGAACCGTCGCATAGAGGTCTTTGTAGAGGACGAAAAAGATCAAGCCATCAAGGCATTGGGTTTGCCTGTGGTTAAGCAGAAAAAGGTCGACGTACTTAAGTCTCCAATGCCTGGAATGGTGCTGGAAGTACTCACCAAGCCCGGGCAAACCGTTTCCAAAGGCGAACCTTTGTTGATTTTGGAAGCCATGAAAATGGAAAACGTGCTAAGGGCCGCCGGAGAAGGAGAAGTAAAAGAGGTGTTGGCAGAAGCAGGGACGGCAGTAGACAAGAATCAGGTGCTCATAAAATTTGCAGAATGAGCGAGGTACTGCATACGCACTGGAAGAGCCCATCCAACATTGCCCTCATAAAGTATTGGGGCAAAACAGGACATCAAATTCCATGCAATCCTTCGTTGTCGATTACCTTAGACCAAGCACACACCGACACCCGCATAGAAGCAGTGCCCAAACAGGGCGATTTTCCTGAACCGGAATTGTACTTTGAAGGCAAGCGAAACCTGCCTTTTGAAACCAAGATTTTGGGCTTTTTTCAGCAAATCTGTGACCGTTTGCCGGTGGTAACTTCCCACAAATTGCTGATTCATTCCGAAAACTCTTTTCCACATTCGGCAGGAATTGCCAGTTCGGCTTCTGCCATGAGTGCCTTGGCTTTAGGACTTTGCGAGTTGCAGCGGCAATTGGACGGCGGAGCACGCGATGCTGCTTTTTTTGCTTTGGCTTCTGATATAGCACGTTTGGGCAGTGGATCTGCCTCTAGGTCCGTATATGGGGGTTTGGTTTCCTGGGGCAAGCATGCCGATTTGCCCGAAAGCAGCAATGAAGTAGCCGCTCCCTTGCCTTTTGAGGTGCACGAAGTGTTTACCAAGTTGCACGACGATATTTTAATTTTGGATCGTTCGCCTAAAAAGGTTTCTTCCAGAGCCGGACACGGTTTAATGAAAGGAAACTTATTTTCTGAAGTACGGTTTAAGCAAGCCAATCAACATTTTTCGGAGTTATTGGAGGCGCTAAAGACCGGAGATTGGGATCGATTCATTGCCATTACCGAGTCGGAGGCATTGAGCTTGCACGCCATGATGCTCACTTCTACTCCTCCGTACCTGCTCATACAGCCGCAAACGGTTAAAATAATTAAAGAACTTCAGGACTTTAGACAACAATCTGGGCTACCTGTCTGTTTCACCCTCGACGCAGGTCCAAACGTGCATTTAATTTACCCGCATACTTGCCGGGAAAAAGTACAGGAGCTGTTGTTGATGTGGCAAAACGACTCGAGTTTTTCCTTCGAAGTTTTGCCTGATGTTATGGGAAAAGGGCCAATTTGTTTGAAATAATGCCTGTTATGAATGACCAACATAAATCTTTTAAATCAAAGATTCTTCTTTTTGGAGAATATGGGGTGATTCATAATGCCATGGCGCTAAGCATACCCTTTGAAGCTTTTGAAGGATGCTTGACTTTTTCGCCGGAACGGCTAAAGCCGGGGGAAGCCAAAGCTTCTGCCAAGGCCTTGAAAGCCTATGCAGTGCATCTCAAGGAGCTCATCGAAAAAGACAAACTTCCTTTTGTCTTTGATATCGAAGCTTTCGAAGAAGACCTTTCCAAGGGGTTGGTTTTTGATTCTTCGATTCCACAAGGCTTTGGCGTAGGCAGTTCGGGAGCATTGGTTGCTGCCTTGTACGATCGCTATGCACTGGAAAAAATTCCAAACAATCAGGTGATTAGTGGTCCGGAAACGGTCCGATTGAAAGACAGCTTTGCCAAAATGGAAAGCTATTTCCATGGAAAGAGTTCCGGAATGGATCCGCTGATTTGCTATTTAAGCGCGCCTATGTTGATTCGCAGCAGCGAGGCAATAGACAAGGTGGGTTTGCCGGTTTCTTCGGAAACAGGAAAAGGAGGTATTTTTTTGCTAAACACAGGAAATCCCGGAAAAACGCAGCCTTTGGTAAACCTGTTTTTGGAAAAGTGCAAGGAAGATGGCTTTTTGCAGGTGGTGAAGGGAGAGATTATTCCTTTTAGCGACAATTGCATTAAAGCTTTTTTGAAGGGCGAGGCCAGAGAGATGTTCGACAATATGAAAGAATTGTCGCGCTTGTTGTTGAGCTATTTGAGTCCTATGATACCGCGCCGGTTCCGTAAGGTTTGGCGCAGGGGCATTGAAACCCAAAGCTACTATTTGAAGCTTTGCGGCAGCGGAGGCGGTGGATTTTTGCTTGGTTTTGCCGAGGATTTAGACAAGGCCCAAGAAGAGCTCAAAGAGCACCAGATAGAGGTGATTCATAGGTTCTAAAACTCAAGGAACCACATCGAATTCAAGAACGCTAATGCGGTAGACGTTGGTGCCTGTCCGCAAGCGGGTTCCGGCGGGAAGCCAAATGGGAAGGGACTGTTCCCAGACTCCCCAAGTTACAGCGTTGTAGCCTCCATTGGAGGATCGGGAGCTGCGGACCGTGAGGTTGGTTCCATCCACTACAACATTATCGTTTTGGTTGCCACCTTGTATGTTGGCTACCGGATTGCTGTATAGGATGCTCACTACTTTCCATACTTTGAGACCGTTGACGCGTTGTGTTTTCAAGTTTATAACCCTGACCAAGGCGTCAGGGGCGAATTAAGGCACGACCAAATTGAAAGTCCGCAGTTTACTGATTGTAAATGAGGAGCCCTGACGCTTCGGTCGGGATAAAAAACTTGAGAATTGGCCGTAACGCAGACCCTGACGTTACAGTCAGGGCAGGATCGCCGCCAGAATAGCAACGCGTCAACGGTCTCGAAGCGTTAGAACAAGTATACCGCCATAATAGGCGTAAATCAACAGCCTCACATGGGTTCAGAGGCATTGTTTGTTTACCTCAATAGAAGCTTGGAAGGTGTGTATTCGCGTTACAATATTTGAATTTTGAAAATAAAGTCGTTATTTTGTAACAGGAATTCAAGGCAATTCAGCAAACCCAAATCCTATGGATCAGAATCAAATAATTGGACTCAACTTGAAGCGATACAGGGAGAATTTAGGTCTTACCCAAGACCTGTTGGCTAATTATTTGGGTATAAATCGTGAAGAAGTTAGTTATTATGAGAACGGTAAGCGAACACTTCCTACCCATCTTATGAACATGGCTGCTAAGCTATTTGGAATCGATGCGTATGATTTCTATGAGTCTGATGAAGCTACCAATGAAGCTAAAGTGGCATTGGCATTTAGGGCCGGCACTTTAGGCGCAGAAGATCTTCACCACATGGCAGATTTTAGAAAGATTGTTCTCAATTATCTTGGAATGAAAAAGGCTAGCGTAAATGAATCAGCTCATTCTTGAAAAAAAAGCCAATGACTTTAGGAACCAAAATGGTTTGGGCAGCAATGATAGCATTAGACTCAAAAGTCTTCTGTATAAACTAAATATATTAACCGTTTTTAAGCCTCTGAGTGCCGGGTTTTCAGGAATGGCCCTGAAAATTGATAAAGACGGGGATATAAGTCGTTTCGTTTTAATCAACAGCAACAAGACGCTGGGGCACCAACATTTTACCATTTGCCATGAATTGTACCATTTGTTTGTTCAAGAGCATTTTTATTCCATGGTATGTACCGCTGGTGAGTTTGCTAAAAAGAATAAAGAAGAATACAATGCCGATGTTTTTGCAGCTCACTTATTACTCCCTGAAAATGGTATAAAGTCTTTGATCCCTGATGATGAATTAAGCAAAGACAAAATCAAGCTGAAAACCATATTGAAAATTGAGCACTACTTTTCATGCTCAAGATCAGCTCTTTTATATCGTCTCAAGGATTTAGGGATTGTCTCCTCCGGTAAATGGGATGCATTGAGCCATCACGTTAAAAGAAGTGCCGTTGAATTTGGTTACTCCACAGGAATCTATGAAAGTGGAAATCATCACGAAGTAATTGGAGACTATGGTACGCTCGCCAGAGAGCTTTTTGAAAAGGAAAGCATTTCAGAAAGTCACTACCATTCGCTTCTTCTTGATTTGGGAATGAATGGTGATGAAATAGAAAAGCTTGAAAATGGGGAAGAGTGAAAAAATCATACTCATTGATGCTGATGTGGTTTCTCATTTCATCACGGGTGGGGAGATTATAAAATTGCCCAGCATCTTCCCGCATAAAATCAAGATCCTCGACAAAGTATATGCAGAGCTTTCACGGTTTTCTAAAAGGAAAACAGAAGTAGATAACCTAATCCGTTTTAAGCTGTTTGAAATAATGCCCTTTCCCGAGGATAATGAAGCGATAAAGAAAGAATACCTGCACATCAAGAAACTGATGTTCAAGGGAGATGGTGAATCGGCTTGCCTAGCCGTAGCACGAAATACTAAGGATATTGTAGCCAGTAGCAATTTGAGGGATATCGCCAGCTATTGCAAAATGCACTCCATAGAGCATTTAACTACCATGGATTTTCTCTGTGAGGCCAAAAGGAAAAGAATTCTGAGTCAGGCTGAGTGCGATGCCTTCATTACAAAAGTTAAGGCTGCCGGCAGCAAACTTCCGGTTCATAAAATGGCAGATTACAGGTGTCGAGATCGGTAATGACTTGTGTTTTCAAGCATTTTGTCCAGGCCGAAGCAACAGGGTTTATAACCCTGACCGAAGCCTCAGGTTTTTTAATCCTGACCGAAGCGTCAGGACAGAATCCCCACCCCAATAGCAAGGCATCAACGGTCTTAAAGGCTTAAGGGACTCAACTTTTTTCCCTGTTTTCCAAAGAATCACGGCCCAGGGACCGGTACGGAAAGCCCCCGGAAGCCAAAACCCATGTCTGTGCTTGGGCGGACGTGGCGCGCAGCAAACGCTCCGGCCAAGCTTACAGGCATGCGGTTGGGGCAACGGGGCTTGAAGTGAGGGCCCGGTGCTCCGCAGGGCCAAAAAACAAAGCAATCCGGCATGCGTTACCTATTTTTATACCGTGGAACCTGAAACCGACATAAAAGCCAAGTGCCGAAGCTTGCCCGAAGTGCCCGGAGTGTATCAGTTTTTTGATGCGGAGGGCGGCCTTCTCTACGTGGGCAAGGCCAAAAATTTAAAAAATCGGGTCAGTTCTTATTTTAATAAGCAGCACGATAGCGGACGCTTGCGCCTAATGGTGAAGCTGGTGCGCGATATTCAGGTGCTGGTAGCCGAAAGCGAATTGGATGCCCTGCTTTTGGAAAATAATCTGATTAAAACGCATCAACCGAGGTTTAATGTAATGCTGCGGGACGATAAAACCTATCCTTGGATTTGCATTAAAAAAGAACCCTTTCCGCGGATTTTTTCGACGCGCAACCGCATCCAGGACGGGTCGGAATATTATGGTCCTTATGCCTCCGTAAAAATGATGCGTGCGGTGCTCGACTTGGTGCGGCAACTGTATCCTTTGCGCACATGTAAGCTGCATTTGAAGCAAGAAAGCATTTCGGAGGGGAAATTTAATGTCTGCCTGGAATACCACATTGGCAACTGTTTGGGTCCATGCGTGGGGAAGCAAAGCGAGGCCGATTACGAGCGCATGATTGAGGAGGCCAGAACCATAATCAAGGGAAAAACCGGCTCGGTGGCGCGCCTATTGAGGCAACAAATGGAGGAATATGCGGCCGAGTTTGCTTTTGAACAGGCGCAGGAAGTAAAAGAGCGCTTGGAACAAATAGAAAAGTTCCGGTCGAAGTCCGTGATTGTGCGGCAAGACATGCGCGATGTGGACGTGGCCAGCCTCCGAAGAGAAGGCAACACCGTGTATGTGAATTACCTAAAAGTGACCGAAGGGGCGGTGGTGCAGGGCTATACCTTGGAAGTAAAGCCCAAATTGGAAGAAACCGATGCGGAATTGCTGGTGTTGGCTCTGTTTGAACTACGCAAACGTTTTGGCAGTGAGGCCGAGGAGGTGTTGGTGCCCTTTGATCCGGAAACCGAAATTGTGGGCATGAAGTTTGTCGTGCCGCAGCGGGGCGAACGGAAAATGTTGCTGGAGCTTTCCGAGCGCAATTTGCGCTTTTACCTCAAAGAAAAATGGGCCAATATGGCCTTGAAAGACCCGGAAAAACACAGCCAACGCATTTTAGAAACCCTTAAAAAAGACCTGCGCTTAACCGAGCTGCCGGTGCATATGGAGTGCTTTGACAATTCTAATTTTCAGGGAGCTTATCCGGTGTCGGCCATGGTGTGTTTTAGGGATGCCAAACCCAGCAAAAAAGACTATCGCCACTTCAATATAAAAACCGTGGAAGGACCGGACGATTTTGCGAGCATGAAAGAGGCCGTGTACCGGCGCTACAAGCGGTTGAAAGAGGAAGAGGCTCCTTTGCCTCAGCTCATCGTCATCGATGGGGGCAAAGGACAGTTGTCGGCGGCCTTGGAGGCTCTGGAAGCCTTGGATTTGCGGGGCAAGATTCCCATCATTGGCATTGCCAAACGCTTGGAAGAAATCTATTTTCCGGGCGATCCGCTGCCTTTGTATTTGGACAAGCGCTCCGAAAGCTTGAAGGTAATACAGCAGATGCGCAATGAGGCCCACCGCTTTGGCATAAGCCATTACCGCAGTCGGCACAAAAAGACATTGAGCAAAAGCAGTTTGGAGGAAATTGAAGGCATTGGCAGCAAAACCGTGACCGAACTGCTCAGGCATTTTAGGACGGTAAAGCGGGTTAGAGAAGCCAGCGAAGAGGAGTTGACGCAGGTGGTAGGGCAGGCCAAGGCAAAGAAAATTAAGGAATGGGCCCTGGAGTCCTAAGCAATACGCCAAAATATAGTTACTTTGAACCATGTTTAAACCTAGCTTTCGCGGCTTAGCCGCACTTGCCGCTTTGTGGATCTTGTTTGGTTTTGGAACCGCCATTGAATTGCCCAAAGGCTGGTATCCGGCCGGCAGCCATTGGAAATCCTACGAAATGGGACTGGAAGAAAAATCCGGCAGGCAAAAGGGAGCCGCGGCCACCATTCGCTCCATGGAAGACAGCATTCCGGGCTACGGTTCGCTCATGCAGGATTTTTTGCCCGGTAAATTCTTGGGGGAACGGCTCCGATTGAAGGGGTGGATGAAAAGCAAGGACGTGAAGGAGTGGGCCGGTTTTTGGGTGCAGGTAAACGCCTCCAACGACGAAAAGCCTTTGTCTTTTGATAACATGTCGGACCGCATGGTAAAGGGCACCACCGACTGGGCGCCTTACGAAATTGTGGTGGACGTACCCAGGGAGAGCCAAACCATTTTAATGGGCGCCATATTGAACGGCACCGGTCAAATATGGTTCGACGATTTGACCTTGGAGGTGGTAGATCGCGAAACCGTAGCCACCACCGGCAAAGGCAATGCGCACTTTATGCCGCATGCCGAACCTGTGAATTTGGGATTGGAATAAGGAGGAGCTTGCTTTAAGCAGGAGGAACGCCCCCTTCCCCCGAAAAAGGATACACCGACTTACCCATCCGCCAAAGCGTAAGTATGGGCATCACAATCCAAGCCAGATTGGCCGCCACCACATTCCATAAATGCGGACTTGCATAAGGCCCAAAAACCTCCTCATACATAATAATGGTAACGTTGGTGAGCATTACCGAAGCCCACACAATGGCACCCAACCGAATCCAGTTCCGGCCTTTCCAAAAAGCGTAAATGGCAAAACCATAAAAGGGCCAAAAGAAAAACATATCAATCCAAATGGTGGCTTGCCACCATGGCGGACGGGCAATGAGCGCCGGGTCAAACGTAAATCCGTACCAATGCACCAAATCAATGAGCGGCGCAGGCGGCCAGGCCGGATAGCCGTTTTCTTCCATGAGTGTAGGGTCTGATACCGTAAGTTGTTCCATGTCAACTATGGGGCAAATGAACAGAAAGTTTAGGGTAAAAAAGGCGATAAACAGCCTGTCCCAGGGGCGGTTTTTGAGGGGGATGACCTTTGAATTTCCAATCATTGATTTTGATTTAAGTGCTATAGGGCCTGTGCTTCGATGGCAACAGAGGGAAATATTTCAAAGCAAAAATGGCAACGAATAAGTTCTGTAAAAGTAGGGAAGAAAACAGTTTGGCAAGCAATAAGGAGTCGAAAGGGAAATGCCTAAGGAGATGGAAGCATGGTTTTTTGGGCGCCTTATCCGTCTCCGGCCATTAGCTGCCTTATAGAGCAGCTACGCAGCCGGGCCCGTCCAAGGAGCTTCCTGTGGTCGCTCTTGGCCGGGCGGCTGCTGAGCACTCTATTTCG
>CAZJFM010000062.1:0-3083 GCA_964545365.1 uncultured Candidatus Competibacteraceae bacterium
GTCAGGGCAGGATCGCCGCCAGAATAGCAATGCGTAAACGGTCTCAAAAAGCACCTAGGGCTAAGGACTGCAGGGTCCCCGAAGCTTCGGGGCCGCTTCGTCCCAAGCCCTAGGGCTTTTCGGAAACCGGGGCTTGCTTCTCCATCCGGGGGCCATCCTTTGTCACTCTCCCCTCCGAGCGTACCTTTGCTCTATGGACTGGAAACAAAACCTGCTCCACCTGGAGCAAAGCCCTTACCTTCTTCAACATAAAGACAACCCCGTTTGGTGGCAAGCTTGGTCGCCCGAAAGCCTCACCATTGCCCAAGAAAACAACCGCTTGCTCATTATTAGCATTGGCTATTCGGCCTGCCATTGGTGCCATGTTATGGAGCACGAGTCCTTCGCCGACCAAGAAGTCGCTGCCGTAATGAATGCCCGCTACCTTTCCATTAAAGTAGACCGCGAAGAGCGGCCCGACATAGACCACCGCTACATGCAAGCCGCCATGTTGACTTCACGCCAGGGAGGCTGGCCGCTCAACGCCATTGCGCTACCGGATGGAAGACCCGTTTTTGCAGGCACCTATTTTCCTAAAGAACGTTGGCTGGTTATTCTAAATCACTTTCACCGCATGTGGGTGGAACAACCGGACAAAATGATAGAAGCCGCGGAACACCTCATGCAAGGCATGGTTCGCTTAGATGCGCCTCCCCAAGTCGACACCAAGCCTTTACCAAGCCTTGATTCAATTCATGCTTGGAAACAACAGATGTACGAAAAGCTTGACCCCGAATGGGGAGGTCCGGACCGCGTACCACGCTTTCCCATGCCGGCTATTGCCCTCTGCTTTTTGGCCGACGAACAGGCCTTGGGCGATCGCATACACACCTGGCTTATGCGCATGGTGGCCGGTGGCATTCACGACCATTTGGGCGGTGGATTTGCCCGATACTCTACCGATGCCGAATGGCTGGCCCCGCATTTCGAAAAAATGCTGTACGACAATGGTCAATTGCTGGAAGTGTTTGCCCTAGCCTACAAAAAAGACCCAAATCCATTGTGGAAATGGGCCGCTGAGGGCATCTTATCATGGGCCAACCGTGAAATGCGTAGCCCCGACGGAAGATTTATGGCTGCCCTCGACGCCGATTCCGAAGGAGAAGAAGGCCTCTTTTACACCTGGCCTCCCGAAGAAATCAAAGCACTGCCTTCTGAAGCTTTCGAAGCCTTTACACGACAATACGAATGGGCACCTCAAGGAAACTTTGAGAGGCGTCTTATTCTTTGGAACCCAAAGGGAAGACAAGATGCGCCGGACCAAGCAGACCTTGCTTGGATGAACCTGCTTTGGCAAAAGCGGGAACAAAGGCCCCGTCCGGCAACAGACCATAAAATCCTGCTGGGTTGGAATGCCTTAATGGCCAGAGGAATGGCCCTTTGGGCACTTAGTACGGAGACCAATAACAAGCTGCTTGAACAATTAAACAACTGCATGGAAGCCTTATGGCAACACCATGCCCAAAACGAGGGGACACAATGGTGGCGTTTGGGCAAGGACCATGGACGTGCAATCCCGGCCTTTTTGGAGGATGTAGCCGCCATGGGTTTGGCCATGACAGCCACAGCACAGGCCTTAAATAAACCGCTTTGGTGGCAAAGAGCTCAAATCCTGGCCCAAAGTATTATAGACACCTTTTCTATGCCCGAAGGGCCCCTCTTGAGCGACCTTTCGGAACCGGATCCCATTACCGGATCAAGACCTTTGGAAACGGGAGATAATGTGATCCCCTCTGCCAACAGCATGGCCGCCAGGTTCTTTTTGGAACTAGGGCATGCCTGTGGACAAACTCAGTGGATAGAACGTGCGGAGGCCATGGCCCAAGCCATGCACGAAAGGGTAAAGACAGACCCGTTCTGGCACTCGGGCTGGGTATTGCTTTTTGAACATCTGGCCCGTCCGCTTCCCGTGCTCAAATATGGAGCAAGTGCTAGAGCAAAGGCTATGGAAATATGGAGGGAAGCTCCACTCTCTCCTTTACTGGTGCCGGAAAACAGCATAGAACCCGACCAAATGATGCTCTGCATAGGCACGCAATGCCTAATGGCAGAAACCGAAAAAGCCCGAATCCTGGAAGCCTTTTCTCAGTAAATACGGGCAGTATAGCCTGCTTTACCACCCGCCTATACCCATTTTGATGGCCGTTAAATAGTGGTCTTGGGGAAGCTTAAACCCAAGGTTGAGTATGCTTCTTCGCCTGACCTTAACCTTCATTTCTTTGGTCCAAAAAGATAATTCAACTGGGGGGGGGGGGGGGCTACTTAAAAAGTAACTTTGTGACCCACGTATCATAAAAACACTTTAAGTGGAAAAAATTAAGACCTTCTTCTCCAGAATTTGGGAGCTCGTTCTTGTCCTAGTCTTGTTGTTTTTTCACCCGAAAGATTAAGCTTAGAAAGATGTTGGATTTTATGGCGGTTAGAAAAAACGACCTAATCTTAAACTACCAGTACACCCTGGACGAAAGAACAGAATTAACGGTTAAGTCCAAAGGCGATGTTATGATTAAGATTCGAGGCCATTTTCGGGGAGACCGAGCCAAGATGAGGACCCTTAAAACCTATACTCTACTTTCTGCCCTAGGCTTGGCCCTTGCCACTCCTTTGGGCTTTTGGGGGATTTCTTGGTGGAAATACGCCTTGGTCTTAGGGCTACTATTAAGCTTGTGCTTGCTATTTTTCTGGAAGTGGGCAAACCTTTCCTTAATCACTAAAGTGCTGAGAATAGACCCGCACGGCTTTTGCCTTGAGTTAAAAATACATTTGGCCAACAAAGACATTTCCCTGTTTCGGTCAAGAATAAACCGACCATTGGTAGCCATAAACCACCACATACCGAGCCCAAAACTAGTTCCTAGACGGTATTTTCTAATGAAAGAACTGAGTCTGTACCACGAGAACTATGCCTGCTTGTGGTTATCGGAGAAGGCCTATACTTCTTTGGAGCAGATGTGTAAGCCAAACAGCAAATAAACGCCAAGTCAGTAGGCCCATGGATGAATCGTTCGGCGCTCAAGAATGGTTTTGAAGTGGGCTTGCTTTAT
>CAZJFM010000062.1:3183-13227 GCA_964545365.1 uncultured Candidatus Competibacteraceae bacterium
TTTCGGTATTTGAACCCAAGCGCACTTATTACAGACTATCACAACACCTTAGACGAACGCACCGAACTTGTAAAGAAACCCAACAAAGAAATCTGGGTGCGCACGCGCGGAAGCTATCGTGGAGATGCCTGCAAAATAAAACAGCATAAAAAAAAGATGGCGCTGTGCGCTCCAGTATGGTTTTGCTGTTTAGCACTTGTCTTTTTTGGCATTCCTCTATGGATCTATGCTTTGGCAATGGTTGCCGCAACCGGACTCTGTTTTTGGTCCTTTATTCAATACCTTAACCTAGCGAAAGCGGTTAAAACACTCAAGGTAACTCCGGAAGGTTTTAGCCTTGAGCTAAGCCTCTCGATTCAACGAAAAAGCATTACCGTATTTCGAAAAAAGTACCATCAACCCCTTTATGTCATTCACCACCACATAGAAAAGCCGGGGGCCATACCTAAGGTAATGCCTTTAATGAAGGAGCTAAGCTTTACTAATGAATCGTTTGCCTGTTTATGGTTTTCGGAAAAAGCCTACCATGCTTTTGAGGGCTTGTGTTTTGCACGGACTTAAAACCAATGCATACCCGAATCGTTTGACGCTTACCCAAGAGCGTTAAATGCCGTTAACCTACTGCCATACCGGAGACAGCCCTTCCCTTGCCCAAGCGCAAGCTTATGAATTGCAAAATTACCGCCCCCGCGGGTGGCCAAAGCCCCCGTGCAGGC
Organism: uncultured Candidatus Competibacteraceae bacterium; assembly: GCA_964545365.1. GTDB lineage: Bacteria > Bacteroidota > Bacteroidia > CAIKAF01 > CAIKAF01 > CAIKAF01. Next base: position 3,900 of record CAZJFM010000062.1, read on the forward strand.
GGGAGCGCCCATGGCAGGCCGAGGAGGCGACCGCAGGAAGCCCCCAACAGGCCCATGCCATGGGCAGCTCCCGCATGTGCGGGGCGGGAGGCCATACCCGCCATTGGAAGATAAATGGTTATTGGAACCGGGGCCCAAAAAAAGAAGGCCCGAAGGCCTTCCTCAAAAAAATTGGAGCAGGAATTAAAAGGGCAATAAGGTAAGTCCAAATTGGAAGGGCACTACATCGTCGGCGCCGATGCCGGACTGAAAGAAGGGTTGCAGGCCATATTGGAAGGTGAAGCCCCAGCGGCCCCAGCCCATGCGGCCATACACTGCATATCGAAAGCGATTGATGCCCAGCAGACCGAAGGTTTTTTGGCTCAATTCCTGGTTCAGCATGGATTGGTTGCCTTGGCTGTCGTAGCGGTAATCGGGACCGACGTACTTGTCCTTGCTGTCCATGACATAGCCGATTTTGAAACCCGCAGCCATTTTAAAGGTGCCTCGCTTGCTGGGTTTTAGGCGAAACCGCACTTCCAGAGGGAGCTCAATAAGCACCGTTCCCAGTTTATATTTGCCCCAGTCGCGCAAGTTGTTGGAATTAAGGGCACTGTCGGGATTGATTCGGGCACTGATGTCGTCCCAATACACGCTGTCGCTGCCTTGATTTCTGCGCAAAAACGCGTTGGTAAAGATGTTTTCGGTGCCGATTCCAAGTCCCCAAGCCAAGCTAAAGTTGCTGCGTCCGAGTGGGTGGTCGCTCATAATGGCCACGTCAAAGCCGCGGGAAAATGGGCTTACATCCATGCCGGCGGGTTGGTTCATCCACCCGTTCCAATTAAAATTCAGCAGCAAAAAGTCTTGCTTTTTAGGCTTGGGCTTTTTATTGTCCTCGTCGGTGGGCGTTTCTGAGGTTTTCTTTTTTCCAAGCTTTTCTAAGGTTTCGGTGATTTGAGCCTGCGCAGGCAGCGCCAATGCAGCGCAAACCATCCACGCCATCCATGTTTTCATAGGTCCCTGAGGATTAAAACGGTTTCCAGACAAAGGTAGGCAATAAACGTGCCAAAGCTAGCTTCCATGTGCATTCCTTTCGGAGCTGTAGCCAAAGAGCGCCGGATTACATGCTGCTTTGCCTGTGCATTGAATTATTGTACCTTTGGTGGCTAATTAAAAGAAACCATGGGAAAATTTGGTGGCTGGGAAATACTTCTCATTGTACTGGCCCTTCTCCTGCTGTTTGGCGGTCGCAAAATTCCTGAGCTTATGAAAGGTTTGGGCAAAGGCATCCGCGAATTCAAAACCGGAGTAAAAGGCGACGATCAAACGGAAGAAAAGAAATCGAGCGACAAGTAGGGAAACATGCAGCTAGAAAAAGGTTTTGCAGGCGTTCAAGCCTTTTTACAGACCCACCGGGTAGAAGACCTGGTTCAACTCTATTTGGAACGCATACGCGCACAAGCATCGCTCAATGCCTTTGTTGATGTCTATGAGCAAAGTGCGTTGGCACGTGCCCGTGCGCTTGATGCCCAAGGGCCGGAAAGGCTGCCTTTGTTCGGTATGGTTTTAGGCGTTAAGGACAATATTGCCTACCAAGGACACCCGCTTAGTGCTTCCAGTAAAATTTTGGAAGGCTTTGAATCCCTCTACACAGCCACCTGCTTGCAGCGGTTAATCGATGCCGGAGCTTTGGTTATTGGTCGCCTCAATTGCGATGAATTTGCCATGGGTAGCGGCAACCTTACTTCCCATTTTGGCCCGGTCAAAAACCCCATAGACCCCGAGCGTGTGCCCGGCGGAAGTTCAGGTGGTTCAGCGGCTGCTGTGGCCGCCGGTTTGTGCACGGTGGCTTTGGGCACCGACACCGGAGGCTCTATTCGTCAACCCGCTGCTTTTTGTGGTGTGGTGGGCATGAAGCCTAGCTATGGCAGGGTTTCGCGCTATGGACTTATTGCCTATGGCTCCTCCTTAGACCAGGCTGGTCCGCTTTGCCAAACGGTAGAAGACGCTGCCCTGGTATGGAAATTTATGGCCGGTCCGGACCCGATGGACATGACCAGCAGCGAGCAACCGGTGCTGGATCCGGCCTCAACCAACGCAGAAGGGCCTCTCCGAATTGGGGTGTTGAAGCAGGTTATGGAAATGGAGGGCATGCATCCCGAAGTTCGTGAAGCTTTTGACGCCCACATCCAAGGTTTGCAAGCCAAAGGGCACCAAATTGTTGCTTTAGATTTTCCTTATTTGGAGGCTTTAGTACCTACCTATTACGTTATTTCTACCGCCGAAGCCAGCAGCAACCTGAGCCGCTTTGACGGAGTGCATTACGGCTACCGAAGTCCAAAAGCCAAGAGCCTGGAAGAAACCTACACCTTAAGCCGCAGCGAAGGTTTTGGGGCTGAAGTAAAGCGGCGTATAATGACCGGAACCTTTGTTTTGAGCGTAGGATACTACGATGCCTATTACAAAAAAGGCATGCAGGTGAGGCGCTTAATTCAAGAGGCCACCGACTCCTTTTTTGAAGCATGTGACGTGGTGCTCAGCCCCACAAGTCCCAACCTTCCTTTTAAAATAAACGAAACCGGCAAAGATCCCATTCAAATGTATTTGGAAGATTTGCTCACCGTGCAGGCTAATTTATCAGGGAACCCGGCCATGAGTATTCCCATTCCCGTCAAAGGAACGCTTCCGGTAGGTTTGCAACTTATGGCTCCCCGTATGCAGGACCACAAGCTCTTTGCCTGGGCCAAAGCACTCAGCTAATTTTGGAGAACGCAGGCTAAGCCGTATTTTGTGGTATGGCTATACCTTATCAGATTACCAGCATGGAGGCCTATGAGGCCCAATGGAATAAAGCAAAAGACCATCCTGAAGTCTTTTGGTCAGAAATTGCCGCCCATTTTCAGTGGAAAAAGCCTTGGAACAAGGTGTTGGAATGGGACTTTGAAGGACCCCATATGCGTTGGTTTGAGGGCGCGCAGCTCAACATCACCGAAAATTGTTTGGACAGGCACCTGGATTCCATAGGCGACCAGGCAGCTTTGGTTTGGGAGCCCAACGACCCGTTGGAAGCCGTCCGCAGCTTGAGCTACCGAGAGCTACACCAAGAAGTGGAAACCGCTGCGGCCATGTTGCGCATGCATGGAATTAAAAAGGGCGACCGGGTATGCATTTACTTACCGATGGTGCCGGAGCTTGCCATTGCCGTATTGGCCTGTGCCCGGGTGGGGGCGATTCATTCCGTGGTTTTTGGCGGGTTTTCAGCGCAGTCCATTGCCGACCGAATCAATGACGCCCAATGCCATTTGGTCATTTGCTCCGACGGAGCGTTTAGAGGCGGCAAAACCATTCCTATGAAGTCTACGGTAGACGATGCCTTAGACCACTGTCCTTCGGTAAAGAAGGTGCTGGTATTGACCCGCAGCCGCACAGCCGTATCCATGATAAAAGGTCGAGACTTTTGGTGGAAAGACGCATTTGAACAAGCCAAAGAAAAAAGAGCAGAGCTAGGCTATGCCGAGGTCATGGAAGCCGAAGATCCATTGTTTATTCTCTATACCTCGGGTTCCACAGGCAAACCCAAAGGGGTGGTGCACACCACAGCCGGATACATGGTTTGGGCCAATTATACTTTTGTAAATGCCTTTCAGTTTAAACCCGGCGATGTGCACTTTTGCACGGCCGATATTGGTTGGATTACCGGGCACTCCTACATCTTGTATGGTCCGCTAAGCGCAGGTGCTACCAGCCTCATGTTTGAGGGAGTTCCCACTTGGCCCGATGCACGGCGCTTTTGGCAGATTGTGGAGAAACACCGCGTGCAGTTGTTTTATACTGCGCCTACGGCCATTCGCTCCCTAATGGGCAGCCCTTACCGACCTTCGGAAAACGACTTGTCGAGCCTCAGGGTTTTAGGATCCGTGGGCGAACCCATCAACGAAACCGCCTGGCAGTGGTATAAAGACGAAGTTGGAGGGGGACACTTGCCCATTGCCGACACTTGGTGGCAAACGGAAACCGGCGGCATCATGATTTGTCCGATTCCGGGCATTACTCCGGAAAAACCGGGTAAGGCTACGTTGCCCCTTCCCGGTATTGTTCCGGCGTTGTTCAACGAAAAAGGGGAAGAGCTCCATGCACTTAAAAGCTCCGGAAACCTGTGCATAAAAGCTCCTTGGCCGGGCATGCTCCGTACCACCTGGGGCGATCACGAGCGTTGCAAAAACACCTATTTTTCGGCCTATCCGGGCAACTACTTTACGGGAGACGGCTGCCAACGAGATGCCGATGGCTATTATAAAATTACCGGTCGAGTAGACGATGTCCTGAACGTTTCCGGCCATAGAATTGGCACTGCTGAGCTGGAAAATGCCATCAATCAATTTACCAACGTGGTAGAAAGTGCCGTTGTTGGTTACCCCCATGAAATCAAAGGACAGGGAATTTATGCTTTTGTAATTCTAAATGGAACTCCGGAAGACCCCGCACTCATTAAACAGGATATTTTAGCCACGGTAAGCCGGCTGATTGGCCCCATTGCCAAACCCGACGAAATTTTATTTGTGGAGGCGCTTCCCAAAACCAGGTCCGGTAAAATCATGCGAAGAATCCTTAGAAAAATTGCCGAAGGACAGCCGGAAGCCATTGGTGACACCAGCACCTTGTTGGACCCGGAAGTGGTTAAAGCCATTCTTGAGGCCTCCCAAAACAAGCCTTAATTTTCTATGGGTTCGGGTGGTGCTTCCAGGTTTACCTTAAGGCAATCGGCCACCACTTCATATAGCTCCAACATGAGGGTGGGGTCTTCGGAGTACCACAAATAGGACCTTCTGAAAGCCGCACTGTCGGTGTTATGGTAGGCTAAAATTTCGGAAAACCAACGGTCAGGGTTCCCGGAATACTCGGGTGGCAAAACCTGCAAACGACCCGCAGACTCGGCGAGGTGAATATCGGCAAGCAACAGGGCCATGCGCTCCTTTTCAATAAACTCCTTGGGCCTGTCGCGTTGTATATCAACACAGGCATAAAGTGCCCATAGAACAAAAAGCCAAAAATTCCGGACGCCAAGTTGTCTCATGAACTAGTAAAGGTGTACTTGTTGAATAGCCGTAAGCATTCCGTCTACATAAAGCTCCACCTTATAGACCCCTTCCGGAAAAACCTCCTGTTCCCAAACCACTTCCTTGGTTAATGCAGCGCCTGTAAATTGTAGCTTAACGCTTTTGGAATAAGGCAGCTCTTCGCCGGATTCGGAGCGGAATTTCTTCAGCTGTGTGCCCACATCTGCCATGACATACCCTTCCGGATTAAACAACCGTAGGTATACTGTGCGCTCTCCGGGTGGGGCAACCTTATTCTCTGCTACGGTAAAACGTATGCTTATCCGGTCGGTTCTTCTTGCCTTATCGGTTTCTTTTTCTCTGCCCCCGGAACGGATATCGAGGCCTTTTACCTGCACCGAGGCAAACTGCAATTGAGAGGCAATATTGACCTTGGTTTGCAGCGCGGTGTTGGTTTCCTGGGTTTGATTAAGGGCCACGGTAAGCTCCGTATTTTCGTATTTAAGTCGTCGATTTTCTTCTTCCAGCGCTACGATACGTGCCAAATACTCGTCTTTTAGTCGTTGCATTTCTGCAAAGCGCTGTTGCAACACCTGATAGTCTTGGTTTTGGTCAATCAATCGGGAAATCTGCCTTCGTTGCTCTTCCAGCTCAAGGTTGGCTTCTGCCAACAATGAATCGAGTTGTTCTGACCGGCCGCGGTAGGCATTTAACTCTTCTACTGCATCGGAATAATGAAGCTCAAGCTCTTGCTTACGCTGAGTGAGCGTGTCCACTAAAGCCACTTGCTCCTGATGCTCAAAACTAAGGTTGCGGTTATCCAGGAATTGGTAGATATTGAGCCCTACCGATGCCAAAAGCAGCAAACCTAGAATGAGCAGGCTTGCGCGTGTATTGTCTTTGGGCTTAGTAACTTCTTCCATTCCTGCTGTGCCGTCTCTTGCAAAGGTATAACATTTGCCATAACGGACTAAGACCATCGGGTTTGGTGACTATGCATTTTTAATGCCTATTCGGCTATGTGCTGAGCAATTAAGCACCGAATGCAATGTATTTTTGCCCCTCTGCTCCAGGCTCTTTTAGCGTAGCCTGCAGCACCCTGGAAATAAAACAGCACGCATTGCTAAAACGAATCATTTCCAAGCCAATTCTTTCACAGAGACCTCCTTAAAACAAACATGAGAACCCCTGCCCCAAACCCGGCAACCCACTTACTGTCATTTACTTACAAAAACAAGGGTAAAATAAGGCCTCAAAGCTGTGCCGTGGCCTCTACCCAACAGACCGCTTAAAAAAGGCATAACATAAGGCTTTTTTAAGGAAACCAAAACCTTACAGCAACTCAACAAAAACCTTTCGTAATTATCACAAAATCCGTTAATTTACAGATTAACCGTTCATGCTTAACTTGCGCTTAATCATTAAAAGGCATCAGATTCATTACTTTTGCCGCAAATCAAGAAGCTTTATGCGAAACAGGTACTTATTTCTTACGAGCCTTATGTTAATTGGCCTTCCTTTTGGAAAGCAATTATCGGCACAAGCCACAAACCCGACTCCCCAATCTTTGCCTTACAGCGAAAACTTCAGCTCCTACAACGGCAGTTCTACCACCTACCCTGCCGGATGGCAAGGTTGGATTATTCCCGGCGGAAGCTCTTCTTCTTATACCACAGGGGCTGCCAGTGCTGACCAAAGCGTTTCGGGTGGAACTGCGGCGTCTTCCGGCAACGGAGTGTATGACTTCTTAGGAAAAATCGGCTGGTTGAATTCCGGCGGAACAGCCAATGGCGTTGCCACGGCAATCGTTACCACCGGCCTTTCCAACATTACCGTTAATTATACCATGATGGTCATTCGTGACCCCTTCAATGGTTCCAATAATACCCGAATCAATGCCGCCGGATTGCAATACCGCGTGGGCACCTCCGGGAACTTTACGGATGTGCAAGGCACTTCCTACGCCAGCTCGGGAGTCAACCAAACTTCCGGCACAACGCCTCTAAACCCGGCCAACTACTCCATTGTTTTGCCTCCTCAATGCGACAACCAAGCCGTTGTGCAGTTGCGCTGGATCAGCAAAGACTCTTTGGGGGGTGGTTCCCGTCCCAGCTTTGCCGTAGACTCCGTATCCGTTTCCGGATCCGTAAATACCGGTATTCCGGTAAGCCTTTCCTTCTCTTCAAACACAGGCTCCGAAGCTGCCGGATCTCAAATCACCATCACCGCTACCGCCAGCAGCGCGGTAACCGCCAACGAAACCGTAGATTTAAATGTTTATGGTGCCAACATCACCTCCGGCGATTACTCCCTTTCCAACAGCACCATTTCCATTGCCAACGGACAAACAACTGGCTCGGTAACAATTACCGTTACCGACGACGCCCTGAACGAGCTTCCCGAGCAACTGATTGTAGGAATCCAGAACTTATCCTCCGGATTAAGCATTGGCGCACCCTCTACCGACACACTTACCATTACCGACAACGATCAATTCATCGACTTAGCAAGCTTGGGAACTCCCACCGCCCTCGAAACCTTTGACCAAATGGACACCGTGGGCACCGGCCTTGGAACCTACCCCAAGGGGGTTTATGTTTACGAATCCGGCAGTGGAGATTCTTTGTACGATGCAGGTAACGGCTCTTCTTTCTCCGGAGATTCCTACTCTTTTGGCGATAATGGGTCTTCGGAAAGGGCCTTTGGCTCTTTGACTACCGGATCCATTTCGACCATTCATTTAGGCGCCGGACTTCTTAACAATACGGGATCTGCCATAGACAAACTGGTGGTTTCCTACAAAGGCGAGCAATGGCGTACCGGTGGGAATGCCGGTGGAGACTCTCTTTATTTCGAGTATTCGCTCGACGCTGCCGACCTAAACAGCGGCACCTGGACCGCTTTTAGCCCCCTAAATTTTGGCGCCCTTGTTTTTGGAGGCTCCTCTACCAGCCTGGATGGAAACCTACCGGCCAACAGCCTTGCCTTCTTAGACACCATCACCTTATCCACTCCGGTACTGGCCGGCGACACCATTTGGGTGAGGTGGAGAGATCAGGATGTAACCGGAAGTGACGACGGTTTAGCCATCGACAGCCTGCTGTTTACTCCTGTTTTAACTCCATGTCCTGAACCCACGCAGCAAGTAAGCAACCCCGCGGCCTCAAACATTACAAGCAACTCGGCAAACCTTAGCTGGACCAATGGTAATGGCACAGGCCGCCTGGTGGTAGTGCGTCAAGGACAGTCCGTAGCCGACATGCCAATGGATGGAAACGCATACAACGCAAACCCAAATTTTGCAACGGTGGGCACAGAACTGGGTACCGGTTATGTAGTATATTCCGGATCTGCCGGAAACTCCGTAAGCATAGCCAACTTGCAACCAAGCACTACCTATTACGTGGCCATCTTTGAATACGATTGCAACCCCGAAGATTACCTAACTACAAGCCCGGCCTTGGATACCATCGTTACGCCTGCCGCTTGTCAGGCTCCTTCTCAAGCTGCCAGCAACATTACCTTTGCCAACATTACCAACACCAGCATGGATGTAAGTTGGACCAACGGTAACGGCACCAACAGAATATTAATTGCTCGTGAAGGACAGGCCGTTGCCGACCTTCCTCAAAATGGAACCAACTACCCCGCAAACGCCCAATACGGAACTACCGGCACCGATTTGGGAACGGGCTACGTCGTTTTTAACGGCGCCGGAAACTCTGTAACCGTGAGCAATCTGTTGCCTAATACAACCTACCATTACTTAGTGGTAGAATACGATTGCAACCCTGAAGTATACGGCCAAGCTTCCATGCTGAGCGATGCCACCACCACCAACATGAGCATTGACAACAACAATAAAAGTCAAGCGCGCATTTATCCCAACCCTGCCAAGGTGGGCAACATCATCCAAATCGATGGCATAGAAGGCGCCTGGACGCTCAGCGACATTTCCGGACGCACCGTACGCCAAAACATTCAAGGTCAGCTTGCCACCCAAGGCCTGCAGGCCGGAATGTATATTCTGCACCACAGCAATGGCCAAGCCGTTCGCATCCTACTCCACAAATAAGTTTAACCCGTTCCTGAACCTTAAAAGCCGCTCCATTTTGGGGCGGTTTTTTTATTGGGCGCCTTTTCCGGTGCTTGGCTTTACTCCGCAGGGCAAAAGGCAGTTTTTGGGGGCTTGGCAAGCGCTTGCATAGCGCCGCGTTGCCAAACCTCAAAAAACTAGCCCTTTGCCCTTTGCGGGGTACCGCCGCGCCCCGGGGCGCTTACGCTCCGAAACC
>CAZJFM010000063.1:0-6555 GCA_964545365.1 uncultured Candidatus Competibacteraceae bacterium
ACGGAAGGCATTCCGTCTCTCACGACGCGGTATAGACGGAAGGCATTCCGTCTCTCACGACGCGGTATAGACGGAAGGCATTCCGTCTCTACCGCCTGTTGCTCTTCCCTCCTTTATGGTTTTCCCAGCACGGTCTTTACCCTGCGCCATTCTCCTTCGTGGGCCAAGGTCCACACATACACGCCGTGGGCCAGGTTTTTGGGATAGGCAAAGAAATCGCCAAGCTGGGCTGAGGTATCGGTGGCATACACCACACGGCCATTCATGTCCAGGCATTGGAGGCTGTAGTTGCCGGCTTTTTTCCAAACGAATCCATCGCTGCGCAATTCCAACCATTCCGATACTTCGCCTACGTTTTGGGTGGATAAGGTGTTGCAATTCTGCTGCACGGCATCTGAACCGGGGCTGTTCAAAACGGCTTCTACAGCAGTTCCTGACTCCCCCTTGAGCCAGGTGGCCAGCCAGGGTCGGAGCACACGAAAGGCCCGTGCTTGCTGCGTGGTTCTGTCCAAGCTGGGCAATGTGGCCAGTTCTCCAAAGTCGCAAGGCGGATCCGGATTCATAAAATAGCAGTGCCCGCCGCCATTGATGGAGTACATGACTTTGCAGCCCGCCAAATTGTTGTAAATGGGTTGTTGGGTGGTAGCCGGCGGAGTAACGCCGTCTTCGGAGCCTGCCAGCAGCAGTGAAGGAATCGTAACTTGGGCAGCGGCCTGAGAAGAGGAGGGCGATGTTTCGGCAGCAGCAAAGGTAAAGCTGCAGGTAAAGGGTTGCTGAGGTTGGGAGGTAGCCAAATAGGTAGCCCCACCGCCCATGCTATGTCCTGCGGCTGCCATCCGCAGATCCACTTTTCCAAACCACATGGAACTGCTTTGCCCATGGGCTTGTTGTATGCGCTCGGCCAAAAACACCATGTCTTGGCCTAAGGCTGCATGCGAGGGCGTGAAGCCTGTTTCAGTGGCAGGAAGCAGCAAGATATAGCCCAGCGGCACCAAGGAATCGGCTACGTTTTGATAGGGTGCGGTTCCCGTTAAAAAGCCATGGGCGAGCACCACCACCGGAAAACTGCCTTGGGCAACGGCCACGTCTTGGCCTGCGGCATCGGCCGGATACCAGCACACGTAGTCCACATCGCGGTTTCGGGCGGGGTCGTTCCAAGCCCCTTCGGTGTAGCCAATGGCAAAATTCTGCGCCTGCACGGCAGCGGCCAGAAAAAGGAAAAATAAGGTCGATCGAATCATGGTATAAAAATAAACAAAGACGCAAAATGTTTAGGGTGGCTGAACCGGGCTTTCGGCTTTAGTCCTCGGCTCCGGCTTATGGGGGCCTAGGCGGTACGGGGTCCCCGAATGCTCGGGGCCTCCGCCCGCCAAGCCCCCCAAAAAGCCCTAGCCTGTGGGCTATCGCCTCTATCCCTGCCACACATCCTCCTCCGAAAAAACACTATTTGGTGCTTAGACGCTTTATGTGTGTAAAAATAAATCGAGGGGAGTTGGTCTGTAGGCTGGCTTTGTATCCTTATATATGCCATGAACTCCAGGCGGAACTTCTTTTCCTTCGGTAAATGGCTTCGTGCTCTCGGGGCCCGGACAGCACGGAAAGCCCGCAAGTTGGGAGCTTAGGCTCCGTGTGCCGAGGAGGCCCCCGATACTTCGGGGGACCCCGGAGGCCACTGGAGCCTTAGCTCCCAAATGAGGACTTGCAGTAATGGCCGGAATAGCCCCCCCAAAAAAAAACACCTGATTGCCAAGTTAAATGCCTTAGGAACAACATGAGATCATTGACGTCTTGTGTTTTCAAGTTAATAATGCTGACGTTACAGTCAGGGTTTATAATCCTGACCGCAGCGTCAGGACAGGATCGCCGCCAGAAAAGCAACGCGTCTACGGCACAACATTTGCTACCTTAGCGTTATGGTGCTTCACTTTTTTCGCCTTGCGCTCATGTTGGCTGTTCTAGGTCAGGTGTCCGGTTTGGCAGCCCAAAACTGGCAAGAGCCCTTTGTTTGGCAGCTGGATTATTCGGGTTTGTCTTTGGTTAAGGCCAAGCAGCGCAGCTACAGCTTGGGTAAGGGGCCTGAATGCGAGCTTTTGGAGGTGGTGCATGGTCCGGCGCCGCATAAACGGTTCCAAATTCAAGGTTTTTTTGCCTTGGAGGCTTGTGCGGGTGCTGCCGATGCGCCGCATCCGGCACCTCCTTTTTCGCAAGACACCATGTATTTGTTGCTGCGGGTAGACCACCCCAAACGGCCCCTGCTGCCTACTCCGGGTACGGGCATGATTCCGGTGTCGCACCGGATTACTGCCTTTGGAAGTTTGCATAGCATGTTTCCCATGTTTGCACCCGAACCTTTTTTGATTTCCGGATTAAAGGCTTGGTTGGAGCGGGATTCCGTGGCCATGCAAAGCCTGTTGAATCCGCTTTGGGAGCTTCCATGCAGCGCGCCGGGAGGGGCCAACGACAGCCTGTTTTACATGCAGGTATTGGGTTTGGCTTGGGCCGGAGATTTGGCCTTGCCGGTTCCCAGGCGTTTTTTGCAACAGGCTTGGGAAAGTGCGCATGTGCCCATGCGGTGGGGCGGGATTTGGGCAGCGGCCGGTTTGTCTGTGAAAGAAAGGGAAGATTTTTGGCAAGATGGATTAATGCATCCCGATTGGACCGATGTAGAACAGTTTTTGGCGGTGCATGGGCTCCTGCGCTTGGGGCACCCTTATCCGGACTCGGTTAAAGAATCGGTAATGTTTCAAAGGGTTTCCGATCGACCTACCCAACTTCCCTTAAGTGTGCAAGATCCAAGGTATTGCACCCGCTTTGCCTCCGTTAAATCTTTATTGGCTCTGTGGAAAGCCCGTAAAAGGGAGTAGGAAATCACAAAGTTTTTCTCATTTTTGCCGGGCATCGATTTTATATTTTTCATTCATGGCCAAAATCCACGTAGCGAATCCCGTTGTAGAGCTCGACGGCGACGAAATGACTCGAATCATTTGGAAGTTTATTAAGGACAAACTCATTTTGCCTTACCTTGATTTGGACATCAAGTATTACGATTTGGGCATTGAGCACCGCGACGAAACCAACGATCAGGTAACGGTAGATGCCGCTATGGCCATTCGCGAATTTGGTGTGGGCATTAAGTGTGCCACCATTACCCCGGACGAAGCCAGGGTAGAGGAGTTTAAGCTAAAAAGCATGTGGCGCTCGCCCAACGGCACCATTCGTAATATTTTGGACGGAACCGTATTTCGCGAGCCCATTGTAACTTCCAATGTGCCTCGGTTGGTGCCCAACTGGACGGCTCCGATTTGCATTGGCCGCCATGCGTTTGGCGATCAATACCGTGCTACTGATTTTGTGGTGCCCGGTCCCGGTAAGCTAACCATGACTTACACTCCCGAAGGTGGAGGAGAACCCATGGAGTTTGAGGTCTATGATTTCAAAGGCGGAGGAGTAGCCTTGGGAATGTACAATACCGATGCCTCCATCCGCGGTTTTGCGCATGCTTGCTTTAACCAGGCACTCATGAAAAAGTGGCCTTTGTTTTTGTCTACCAAAAACACCATCCTTAAAAAGTACGACGGTAGGTTCAAAGACATTTTTGAAGAGATTTACCAAGCGGACTACAAAAGCCGCTTCGAAGCCGAGGGCATTTACTACGAGCACCGCTTAATTGACGACATGGTAGCCTCTGCCCTTAAAATGAACGGCAATTTTGTATGGGCCTGTAAAAATTACGACGGTGACGTGCAATCAGATACCGTGGCTCAAGGCTTTGGGTCCTTGGGTTTGATGACTTCCACCTTGGTAACTCCCGACGGAGAAGTCTTAGAAGCAGAAGCAGCTCACGGAACAGTAACCCGCCACTACCGCATGCATCAGCAGGGCAAACCCACCAGTACCAATCCGGTGGCTTCTATTTTTGCCTGGACCCGCGGTCTGGCATTCCGTGGCAAGTTGGACAACAACCAAGCGCTTATTGACTTTTGCAATACACTGGAGCAGGTTTGTATTGATACCATAGAAGCCGGTAAAATGACCAAGGATTTGGCCATCTGCATCCACGGAAATAAAGTGGAACATGGTACGCATTACTTGTATACCGAAGAGTTTTTGGCTGCGTTGGATACGGAACTTAAGCAGCGTCTGGCTTAAGCAAGCTTGTATTGCCGCATTGGTTGTACCTTTGCTTTATGCGTACAAAGCAATGGAATTACACCGCAGCTTTTGGTCTGCTTTTGTTTGTGCTAAGCCTGGCTTGGGGATGTGGAGGAAATGCTCCCCCCGACATTAGCAAGGTTTCCATAAATCAAGGGTTTCACCGGTTCGACCGGCTCCTTATGGAGCGGGCCAAAGACTCTTTGGCCTTGGAACAGTGCCTGGACAGTTTGGCGCTAGAGCATCCTGAATTTGTGAATTTGTATGGTCCCGAGCTATTGGGTTTTGTACCTCAGGTGCCCATCATGAGCCAATACCTCAGCTTTTTTAGAGACTCAGAAATTCGAGGCTTGTACGACAGCACCCGGCAGGTGTTTGGCGATTTTGAAAAAGAAAAGGCTGCCTTTCATACCGCTTTTCGCTACTACCGTTATTACCTGCCCGAAGCGCATGTTCCGGACATAGCGATGTATTTGTTTGGCTTTAATTATGTAGTGGTTCCTTTAGATTCCGTGCTGTATATTGCTCCGGATCAATACTTGGGTCCGCAATCCACTTATTTAGCGCATCTGCCGGCCTACATTAAAGCTCGGAGAAGTCCGGAATACTTGGTGTGTGATGGGTTAAAGGCTTGGTGCACCTTAGAATTTGCCCCGGAAAAAGAAGGTGAATTGAGCTTGTTGGAAGAAATGATTTGGCAGGGGAAAGTTTTGGCCATTACCAAACGATGCATGCCCGAAGTGGCCGACACCGTTTTGTTTGGCTTCACCTCTGCTCAAGTTAAATTTTGCATTGAGCACGAATACCAAATCTGGGGACATTTGATTGAGGAGCAAAAACTGTTCGCTACCGACAGTAGAACCGTGCAGCGCTACATTGGCGAAGCCCCTTTTTCTTCCGGAATGCCGGCAGAATCTCCGGGAAGAGCAGCCACTTGGATTGGCTGGCGCATAGCAGAATCTTGGATGAACACGCAAGACCAAAACTTGGCAGCGCTGATTAAAGAAAGCGACGCCCAAAAAATGTTAGAACAAAGCCAATACAAACCCAAACGAAGATGAGCGCCGGAAATATAGATCGGGAATCCGACATCCATTTGCACGTAGGATTAGACAAAGACAACAATCCCATTTCTTTGAGTTGGACTGCCGACGAAGGCGAAATGGAGCCGCGAAGAGAAGTTAAGGCCATGATGTTGACCCTCTGGGATATGAAAGAGAACAACACCATGCGCATAGATTTGTGGAACAAAGATTTTATGGTGGAAGAGATGCGCACTATGGTGTATCAGAACCTCCTGAGCCTTGCAGATGTTCTTCAAAGGGCCACCCAAGATGAAGAAGCCGCCGAAGAAATGCGGCGTTTTGGTGGTCGACTGGCAGAATTGCTGGAACTTACCGGTGGATCTAAATCCTAAACGAAGGCTAGTACCGCATTTTTGCCGAAATTTGAGGCACTATTTATGAAGCATATCCGCAATTTCTGCATTATTGCACACATCGACCACGGAAAATCTACCCTGGCCGACCGTTTGTTGCAAGTTACCAATACCATTACCTCTAAGGAGCTCAAAGAGCAAACCCTAGACGATATGGATTTGGAACGTGAACGTGGCATTACCATTAAAAGTAAAGCCATTCAAATGGAGTATGAGTTTGAGGGAACGCCCTACATCTTGAACCTAATCGATACTCCGGGGCACGTAGACTTTTCCTATGAGGTCTCAAGATCTATTGCAGCTTGCGAAGGAGCACTGCTTATTGTAGATGCCACCCAGGGCATTCAAGCGCAAACCATTTCTAACCTCTACCTGGCCATTGAGCATAACTTGGAAATTATTCCGGTACTCAATAAAATGGACCTGCCCTCCGCCATGCCCGAAGAGGTTTCTGACCAAATTGTAGACCTTATTGGCTGCGATTTGGAAGACATTTTGCCGGCTTCCGGAAAAACCGGACAAGGTGTGGATAAAATACTGGAAGCCATTATTCACCGCGTTCCTCATCCCAAAGGAGATCCGGACGCTCCCCTTCAAGCCCTGATTTTTGACTCGGTGTTTAACCCTTTTCGAGGCATTATTGCCTATTTCCGAGTGATGAACGGCACACTCCATAAAGGCGACCGTGTTAAGTTTTTGGCCACCCAAAAAGAATACGACGCCGATGAGGTGGGCGTGCTTAAACTCCAAATTTCTCCGCGAAAAAGCGTCGCCGCCGGCGATGTAGGCTATATTGTTTCCGGCATTAAAACCGCACGGGAAGTAAAGGTTGGAGATACCATTACCCATGTGGCCAACCCTTGCACCGAAATGATTCAAGGCTTCGAAAACGTTAAACCCATGGTTTTTGCCGGCATTTACCCGGTAGATACCGACGATTACGAAGAACTCCGCGAGTGCATGTC
>CAZJFM010000063.1:6655-13152 GCA_964545365.1 uncultured Candidatus Competibacteraceae bacterium
CCCAACTTGTTGGAATATGTAGAAGAACCCTACATCAATGCCCAAATCATTACCAAGTCGGAATTCGTAGGACCGGTAATGACGCTTTGTATGGAAAAGCGAGGCATCATGAAAAATCAAGTGTACCTCACCCAAGACCGGGTGGAGTTAAGCTTTGAGCTTCCCCTCGGCGAAATTGTATTTGATTTTTACGATAGACTCAAAACCATTTCCAAAGGCTACGCCTCTTTCGATTACCATCCTTCCGGCTATAAGACTTCTACCTTAGTAAAACTCGACATTATGCTCAATGGCGAACAGGTAGATGCGCTCTCCAGCCTTATCCACCGCGACAACGCCTTTGATTTGGGCAAAAAACTATGCCTTAAGTTGAAAGAGCTATTGCCTCGCCAACAGTTTGAGATTGCAATTCAGGCAGCCATTGGCGCCAAGGTTATTGCTCGGGAAACCGTTAAAGCGCTGCGCAAAGACGTAACTGCAAAGTGTTATGGCGGCGACATTAGCCGTAAGCGTAAACTGCTCGAAAAACAAAAAGAGGGTAAAAAGCGCATGCGTCAGGTGGGCAGTGTCGAAATTCCTCAACAAGCTTTTTTGGCCGTACTTAAATTGGACAGTTGATTGCACAAGGCTTTCAATTTGTCTCCGACCTGCACCTGGAGTTTCCGGAAAACAGGGAATGGCTTAAGAAAAACCCTATTCCCGCCATTAAACCATTGCTATGGTTGGGTGGCGATATTGTGCCTTTTGCTCAAATGCACCAAGTGCCCTGGTTTTGGGAGGATATAAGCCGCAAATTTGAAGCGGTCTATTGGCTGCCGGGAAACCACGAATACTATTATGGCAATGCGGCAGAGGCATTAGGCCCTAGAATGGAAGAGCTTTTTCCAAGAGTGTTTTTGGTTAATCAAGCCTCTTTTTCCAGTCACGGCGTTCACTTTATAGCAGCCACTTTATGGACTTCCATAAGCCCCCACAACAAGCGCAAGGTGGAGAGTCGTTTGTCCGATTTTAAATTGATTCGGTACGGAAAAAATGCTTTTCAAGTAGAGCAAATGCATGCCCTGCATCAAAGCGATAGCCATTTCTTGTTGAAAGAGGGAGCTCAAAGGTCTCCGCAGCCCCGTATTTACCTTAGCCACCATGCGCCCTTACCTTCGCTTTTGCCTACCTCAGCGGCAAGCGGCCCCATGCAACAAGCCTTGTGTGCCGACCTGGGTAATCGGTTGGCAACGTTTAATCCAGGCTTGTGGCTGTATGGGCATACCCACATTCCCATGCCCAAAACCAGGCACCAAAACCTACAGTTTTTTCACAATCAATTGGGTTATTTAAGGCACGGCCAAGGTCAAGGATTTGATTTACAACTGAGTTTTA
Source organism: uncultured Candidatus Competibacteraceae bacterium (assembly GCA_964545365.1). GTDB lineage: Bacteria > Bacteroidota > Bacteroidia > CAIKAF01 > CAIKAF01 > CAIKAF01. The sequence goes on from CAZJFM010000063.1 coordinate 8,030, forward strand.
GTCCGGAATCCCTTAGCTAAGGCTTTGTGTATAGGTAATACCAAGCCTCACATCGGCTGCAAATGCTTGGTAAAAGCTGTATTTTTGAGCCATGACACATGCAGGACTGGAGCGGCTTTATGCCACCTTAGACATAACTACCCTCAACGATTTAGACAGCCCCGCCAATGTGCGCGAATGGTCTCGGCGCATTCAACGCGTGGCCGAACGCACCGGCTGCAGGTTGGTGCCTGGCGCTGTTTGTGTTTACGCCACGCATGTGGAGGCGGCAAAAGAAGTGTTTGGTCCCATGGGTATTCCTGTAGCAGCCGTTGCCGGAAACTTTCCCTCGGGAAAAGCCAGTATACCTTTAAAAGTGCATGAGGTGAGCGCCGCAGTGCTCCGGGGAGCAGACGAAATAGATTTGGTCATCGACCGCGGGCTTTTATTGGAGCAAGGGCCCCAAGCCTGCTTCAAAGAAGTACAAGCCGTTAGAGGTATTTGTGCCGGCAAAGTCCTAAAAGTTATTTTGGAATCCGGTCAAATAGCCGACCCGCTATTGCTTGGAGAAACGGCACATGCCGTACTCGAAGCCGGTGCCGATTTCCTCAAAACCAGCACCGGAAAAAGCGACTTGGGGGCGACCCCAACCGCAGCCACCATTTTTTGCCGCGCCCTGAATATCTGGGAAAAAGCCCACGGAGAACAACGTGGTTTTAAAGCCTCCGGTGGAATCCGAACCCTGGAAGATGCTCAAACCTATATGGATATTTACTTGGCAGAAACAGGCAGAGAACACATTGACGCTGCTCATTTCCGGATTGGTGCCAGTGGATTGGCCAATGCCGTTATTGAAGCTTATAGCAAGGGTTTGCCGGGCATTTAATACTCGGTCTGCGGCTTTTAACAGCTTTTTCACGAACTCCCGCCCTAAATTTTCGTATAATTAGGCTATGAAAACGTTTTCGCTGGTTTTATTTATGCTGTCTTTTTTGAGTCTGGGAGCCCAAACCGAAGCCCCAAGCTCCCCCAATTGGTACACCTTTGACCAGGCCGTAGAGCTCAATAAAAAAGAACCGCGTCCTGTCATCATTGATTTGTACACGGATTGGTGTGGCTGGTGTAAGGTTATGGACCAGCGAACTTTTTCCAACCCACACATTGCTACCTACCTAAACACGCATTTTTATCCGGTAAAATTTGATGCAGAGCAAGCCGAGAAAGTCAATTTCAAAGGCCGCGATTACGTGTTTGTAGCCCAAGGTCGCCGCGGTTACCACGAACTCGCCGCAGCCCTCACCGGCGGGCAATTAAGTTATCCTACCTTGGTTTTTCTGGATAAAGATATGAACCTTCTGCAACCGATTCCCGGCTTCCAAGGCCCCAACGACTTGGAACCCATTATGAAATTCTTCGGCTCAGGCGCCTACCTCAGCCAAAGTTATGAGGAGTTCATGCAAAATTTCAAAAGCGAACTCTAAGCTTTAATTTCTTGCTTTGGGCTTGATTTTTGGGCCCTGTTCTATAGGAAAATCTGTTATTCTAACCGCCCCTGCGGCGGTCCTGCTTGCCCAATGGCGTGTTTGGTGCCCTGCGGGGGTTCCGCAAAGCTACACCTCCTCGACCGGGGCCAATGAACGTTCCATGGTAAAACAGCCCTGAATTTTTCAATTTAGTGCTTCCATTTGTGTGTTTCGAGACCCTTGACGCGTTGTGTTTTCAAGGCGAATTAAGGCACGTACAAACCGAAAGGCCGGAGTTTACCAATTGTAAATGAGGACCTTGAGATTTGGACGTAACGCCAAGTCGCCGCCAGAATAGCAACGCGTCAGGGGTCTCGTATTTTAGGCCCCTTGGCTACCAATCATATGCCATTCCGCTGCGCAGGGCCCTCTGCCGGGCGGGGGGCAATTTTTCTAAGTTTTTTCTTTCAATGGGCTCTTGCAACGCAAACCCTGACGTTCCTGTCAGGGTTTATAATCCTGACCGCAGCGTCAGGGCAGGATCGCCGCCAGAATAGCAGCGCATCCATAGTCTCTTGCAACGCTTACCAGGTAACCAATATTTGGCCATTGCCCGATTGAAAGCCGGCCGTGTTGCTTGGATTGCTTCCGCTGTTGAAGGAGCCGCCGCCCCCACCGCCATAACCATTGGAGGATCCGCCCCCACCGCCGGAATATCCGCCGCCGCCGCCACCACCGTAGTTTCCACCACCGCCGCCACCGCCAAAGCCTCCGGCTCCTGCGTGACCTCCGTTGCTTCCACCGGCTCCGCCGTTGGTAAAGCTTTGGCCCGGGCCTCCCACGGCACTATCTCCGGGAGGGGCTAGTCCATTACCTGAAAAACCTCCGCCACCACGACCGGAGTTCATTCCTCCATTGTTGGAACCTCCATTGCCATTGGTTCCTCCCGAAGCTCCACCGGGACCTGAGCCATTTACACCATTGGGCGAGGTAGACGCATTTAGACCGCCCGAAACAGCGCCACCGCCTCCTCCGCCGCCGGCTACAATCACTGCTTGTCCGTTGCTTGCCACATAGCTTCCGCCACCACCTCCGGTGCTTTGGCCGCTGTGCCCCCCGCTACTAGGGTTGTTTTGTCCCTTTTGGCCAACCAACAGTTGAAACGTTTGGCCGGGATTCACCGCAACCGTGCCTACTATGCGGGCGCCTAATCCACCCGATCCGGCACTTTCGTCTCCTCCTTGCGCTCCTCGAACATCAAAAGTCACCTGGCAAACCCCGGCAGGAACGGTCCAGTTTTGAATGCTTCCTGTATAATTGAAGGTGGCATTCCCTCCGGTAATGCAATTGCTTACGGTAATGGCTACGGTGTCGCTGTTGCTGCAGCCATTGGCGTCGGTAATTTGATGGGTAACGGTGTAGGTTCCGGTTTGACTCCAGGTTACACTTGGGTTGCTGGCTACGGAGCTGCCGGGCGTTCCTGAATTGAAGGTCCATTGGTGTTGCCCACTGCTGTTGGGGTTGAAGGTAGCCGCATTGTTTACAGAAACCACCCCCGGATTGGTTGTGAAGCCGGCATCAGGGGCTTGTATGGACCACACCTGGAGGTAGGGAGAAGAAAAGCCGCATCCGTTTTGGGCGCTTACTTGCACATTGCCATTAACAGGGCCGGTTATGTCCACCAGCAGGGTGTCGCTGCCTTGCCCTGAGCGTATGCTAAGACCGGAAGGAACGGTCCATTGATATCCATTTGCTCCGGAAACAGGCGAAACAACCACCGCAACAGCGGTGTCTCCCACACAAGGCAAAGGGCTTGGGAACTGAATGTTGGTTGGCGCATTGGGCGCTTGGCTACAGGCACAAGCCATAGTTACCCAACCATTATTGACGTACAGTTCAGCACATTCGGTGGTGGTATTGAAAATTACCAACCCATCGTTTGGTCCGGAAATTTGGTTGCGCTGAGCGGTGCTCAAACGGGGCAACAAAAGCCCTTTGTCGTTGAAGTCTATTTCTAAACCGGCATCAGAGCTTGGTGGTCCGGGCAAGGCCCCAATTCGAACCCCTTGAGCTTGAGTTGTGAGACAAGAAACAAGAAAAAATAGAGCGAATACAGAACTCAGCTTGCGCATAAAAACACTAATTTGTGCCAAGTTACTACATTATTAGCAGTCAATAAGGCCCCAAATTGTCCCGAATAAAGTACCATTACAACACCCGTACCTTAAAGTACGAACCCTATAAGGAAAGTATAGGGCGCAAAATACTTCGGCTGATTTTTGGATTGGCTACAGGTATGGTATTTGCCACCGCCGTTTTGTTGGTGGCCTACAGGTACTTGGACTCACCCAAAGAAAAGCAGTTGAAGCGCGAAATTTCTTTCCAAGAACTGCAACTAAAAACCCTCAACCTTAAAATCCGAAACCTAGAAGCGGTTTTGCATGATTTAGAAGAGCGCGACAATGTGGTATATCGTGCAATTTTTGCCACAGAACCCATACCTAAGGAAGTAAGACAGGCCGGAGTGGGGGGCATGGACAGGTACGCCCAGTTAAGAGGATACCCACTGTCGGATTTGTTGACAGAGGTATCCGAAAAAACCGACAGACTAAGCCGCAGAATGTATATTCAAAGCAGGTCTCTGGATGAGATTTGGCAATTGGCCCAACAAAAACAAGCCATGCTCCGGTCCATACCGGCCATTGTGCCTTTGGCCTTAAATGACCTAAAATACATGGCCAGTGGTTTTGGGGAGCGCATAGACCCTATTTACAAAACACGAAAGTTCCATGCAGGAATGGATTTTGTAGCCACCACAGGAACTCCTGTGTACGCCACAGGCGATGGTAAGGTATTAAGTGCCGAGTCCGAAACCTCAGGTTACGGCAATTGCGTGCGCATCCAACATGGATTTGGTTACAGTACCCTTTATGCCCACCTGTCCGCCATTAAAGTTCGAGAAGGGCAAAAGGTAAAGCGCGGCGATTTGATAGGTTTGGTAGGAAGTACCGGAAAATCCGTTGGCCCGCATTTGCATTACGAAGTGCACATCAAAGGCAAAGCAGTAAACCCTATTAATTTTTACTATTCTGATCTTAGTCCCGAGGAGCATAGGCAATTGTTAAAAGCCAGCCAAAGCCAGGGTCAAGCCCTGGATTAAATCTGAAAACCATGAGAACATGTATTCTTTGGTTCCCAAAGCAGGAGGGTTGGTATTGCTGTTTACCATGTTTTTGCCCTTTGTAGTGGTCTTTCTAAAATATATAATCCTTAGCGTGTTGGTTCATCTGCTGCAAAACCGGTTTGGAGGAATAGGTCATGGGTATCGGTTTTTCTTGCACATTCTTTATAAATAAGGCGGTATTAGGACAGCCTTGACCCATTCCGGCTATCTGTAGAATGTATCTTTCTTCCAATGGGCGGGGTTATTTTTTATGTATTGCGTGATGCGAAGAAATACCCGTTCATTTCGAATGATGTGGTCGTGATACCTCGATTGCCACGCAAAATTGGAATGGATTTGTTGGGCAGATACCTTTACACCGATTTTAAAACCACGAATTATAGATCCCAAATTTTTGGATTGGGGGCCAAATAGGTTTTTTGTTTTTTGCGTATGTGTTTTGGCATTTGCGTTGGTTGTGGCCAATGCATTTGCGTTGGTTGTAGAGACGCAATGCA
>CAZJFM010000064.1:0-12962 GCA_964545365.1 uncultured Candidatus Competibacteraceae bacterium
CGCGTTTGCCATTGCATTTGTAGGTGCCGGCACAGCCCGCAAGCAATACAACAAGTAGGACCAAAAGAGCAATTCGCAAAAACATAAGTGGAGTTATTAGAGGATGCTTTTATAGAACGCAGCTCGGCCCCGTTTTGGTATGCAGGTTGAGGATATTTGCCTTTTTCAAACCAGCTCGAACAAAAAAAGGCCGACTATGAAGTCGGCCTTTTAGCATGGGTTATACGTTTATTTAGTGCACCACCGATATGCGGCTGTACCACTGTTGTTTTTCGCCTTTAAGCAGCAGTAGGTAAGTGCCTGCGGCCAGGTTTTCTACAGAAATGATGCTTTGGCTCTGGGGAACATCGTACTGTGCATTTCCAATCCGCTGACCGGTGAGACTAAAGAGTTCCCATCCATGTATGGGCAATCCTTCAATCCGGACCTGATCGTTGCTTGGGTTGGGGAAGATATTGAAATGCTGGTTGGCGCTGCTCATGCCCTGCAGAGAGCTAATGGTTACATCAACACAGTTGGTGTCGGCATTTCCGCAGTCGTTGTAGGCATAAATACACACCGTTTGTGGCCCAAGGGAAGTATAGGTGTGTACATAAGGTAGGCTTGGGTTGGTTACCACATTGCCATTGCCAAAATCAACCACTACAGAGTCGGCTCCATCAATGCTGTCAGGCACCGTTACATCGGGACCGTCTACGGTAAGATTTACATCAGCATCTACGTCGCCACAGAGGTCTACCGTTTCGCAAACGCTATCTGCTACGCAACCGTTGTCTGCTTTGAGACAAACGCAATAAGATCCGCTGGAGGGAAACGTGTGCGTGTAGGGTTGTCCACCCGCGGGCACGTAGTCGCTGGGACAGAAGAGCCAGGTGGCGTTGGGGCTGGAACCGGAAGTGTTGGTTACCTCTACATCCAACTCATCGATGGTATGTGTAAAGCTTATGTTGAGTGCTGCAGGAGAAGAAGAGGCAGTACCATTTGCGGTACCGGTTGTTTGTGGATCACTGGCGTTAACCCGGAAAAGGTAACCTGAGCCCGGTGTCATGTTGGGTAAGGTGCCGGTGATGCTGTTGCCGGTGGTAGCGTTAAGGGTGCCAATGACATTTCCGGAGAAGTTGCCGTTGGCGTCGGACATTTCCAAGCTAAAGGTGTTGTTGGCGTTCATAGGGCCGTTCACAAGTGTAAAGGGAACGGTAATGGACTGTCCGGAGCATAAGGTTGCCGAAGCAGGGTCTCCGGTCGTGATTCCGGGCACCACCAATGGGCCGGTGATTTCGATGTCGTCAATGGCGAGCGCAGGGTCACTACCTCCGCTGGCCTGGTTGTTTACAAAGCGCCATCCAAAACGCAGTTGGGCTTTGTTGTCAAATATGGTGCTTGAAATGGAGGTTTGTGTCCAACTGCCTTGGCTAACCATGGTGAAGTTTGGGAATTGCGTCCAGGTATTTCCGCCATTGGTGGAATAATACAGCTCACCAAAGGCTTCGTTGGGGCTTCCTTGACATAGCCACCAAAAGTTTAAAGACACCCCTGAAAGCCCGGTGGTATTTACGTCCACAGACATATGGGAGAAGTAATTTTGAGAAAAGGTACACAACCCATCTGCCGCACGGTAGTGCGCATTGTCAACACCGGTATTAAACCCATCCAAAGAGCTTAGATGAAGGTAGTTTCCGTTGGGGTTGGTAATGCCACCCGGTTGGGCCGGAGTCGCAGTGACGGGAACGGTAATGGATTGGAAACAAAAAATACTGATGTTTCCACCGGCATAGGAATTGTTTATGGTCCAGGTATTGTCTCCCACGTTGGTTGAGTTTACCGCAGTGGAATTCAATACGATGTCCGCGCTAAACGCGTTGGAAAAATCTTCAAAAAAGAGCTGTTGGGTTTGGGCACTTAGGCCAAGGCTAAGTGAACCAAGGAGTATGGTACATAGTTTTTTCATAAGGACTTTGTTTTCTTTAGTAAAAATAGTGATTTGTAACAAATAAGCCCTTTTGTTTACAAAAATCCTGCTGAATTTTCGAATTAGGCATGGTGCCAAGGGTTTTTTGGTCCAAATTAATTGGATTGGTAGGCAGCTTCTTGCTTTTCTTTTTCGAAAAAGAAGCGTTCTTCGCCAAAAGCGGGTTTAAGGTCATCGAGCCAAATGGCTTTTTCATCGTATTGAGCAAAGAAAGGTCGGTGTACCCACTGGGCGTTTCTGCCTTGAATAAATCTCAGTGCCAGCACCTTTTCGCCGGCTACATTGGCAGGCCCTAAAACCTGTACCTTGCCGGGACTTGCTGACATGCTGGGTCCGCGTACCGTTCGGCATATACCACTAACGCCTTGGTAGGCCTTTTGAAATATTTCCCAAGCCTTAACCAAAGGGACAGCAAAGTAGTCTTGGGCACCCGTATCTCTGGCTAAGAACATGTAGTAGGGAATGCAGCCGTGCTTTACTTGCAGTTGCCACATTTCCTTCCAGGCCTCGGCGCTGTCGTTAATTCCTGCCATAATGGGGGATTGGGTGCGAATCTCTGCTCCGGTAGATTTGATTTTGGCTATGGCTTCTTGCACGGCTGGGGTACGCAATTCGGCAGGATGATTGAAATGGGCCATGAAGGCCAAGTGGATTCCGGAATCCCGGACTTCTTTGAACAAGTCCAACACATCCTCGGCATCCTTATCCGTTAAAAAGCGGTAGGGCCAATAGCCAAGGGCCTTAGTACCAATTCGTATATGTCTTAAGTTAGGCACGTTTCCATGGAGCAAGGGCTCAATGTACATGCGGAGCCTTTTGGCGGTCATAATCATGGGGTCGCCTCCGGTAAACAATACGTCGGTGATTTCGGGATGGCGCTTGAGGTATTTTACCAAAAGCTCGGTTTCTTGCATGGCAAATTTAAGTTCGTCCATCCCGACAAACTGCGGCCAGCGAAAACAAAAAGTACAGTAGGCGTGGCAGGTTTGGCCGTGCTGAGGAAAAAACAAAGCCGTTTGGTCGTATTTATGCTGCACACCGGTAAGCTTTACGCCGTCTATCTCCGGAACGTTTTGCTCTTGTTGGCCGGCAGGGTGCGGATTTAATTGCAAACGGATGCTGTCTGCCAGTTTTTTAATTTCTGATTTGCCCTCACCATTGCGTAAGGCTTGCGCCATTTGGTCGTAGTGGGCTTTGCTGAGCATGTCCTTGAGCGGAAAGGTAAGCCGGAACATGGGGTCGTTGGGTACTTTTTCCCAATCAATAAGTTGCTCCACCACATAGTTGTTGACCTTAAATGGAAGTACAGAGCCCACCACCTCAATATCGAATTGCTCATCGGCAGATAAATAGGTTTGCACTTGAGGGATTTTTCGAAAATTAGAGAGGGTGTATACTTTGTACTTTTCCATGCCGATATTTAGAGGTGTTGAAAATAAAGATTGGTTCTTGAAATATTTAATCAAGACAGTCTCAATAGTGCAAAAATACAAAATTTGAAAATTAATAAAAAGCCATTTTTTCGAATGCTTAAGGGCGCAACCTGAGGCTAGGCAAAAGTCATGGACGAGCGCTTAGGGCAAAAGCTTGAAAACACAACGCTTCAACGGTCTCAACAAGGAAAAAGATAAAGTATTTCCAACATAGGAGTTTGCAGCTTAAGCACTTCTGTATTTTTGTTCCATGAATACTCATGAAGCATTTATGCGGGAGGCCATTCGCCTATCCCGTGAATATATGGAACAGGGCCTTGGTGGTCCTTTTGGCTGCGTAGTGGTAAAAGACGGCGAAATCGTTGGACGGGGCTGGAATAAAGTTACTTCTTCCAACGACCCTACCGCCCATGCCGAGGTGAGTGCCATACGTGATGCTTGTGCCCATTTAGGGAGTTTTCAACTCAGCGGCTGCACGGTGTATACCAGCTGTGAACCCTGCCCCATGTGTCTTGGAGCCTTGTATTGGGCACGTCCGGACAAGGTGTACTACGGCAACAGCAAAACAGATGCCGCTGCCATTGGCTTTGACGATTCCTTTATTTATGAAGAATTGCAATTGCCTTTGCCCAAACGCAGCATGCCCCTGGAGCCCCTTTTGGCTAAAGAAGCAAAATTGGTGTTCGACGCCTGGGCCGCAAAGGAGGACAAAATAGAATACTGACCATTTTCTAAGTCAAGGCTTAGGATAATGGTTTTAGGAAATGGAGCCTCCCGGCCCTAAGAGAGGACCCTCCGAAGCCCATGCGCGTCTATTGGGGAGCCGGACATGGCTTGCCTAAGCAAGACCCTGTGCGGCCACCCAATAGGCGCATGGGCAAGGAAGGCCGAACCCGGTGGCCGGATAGAATAGGTGCATTGCCTACGAAGCGAAGGCCCAAATCCTACAAATGCTTTGCTTTTAACGGTCCCTGTCGGTGCGGGAATTGAGCTCGGTGTAGCCAACCAGTCGGTGGGCGATGTCGCCAACGCCGCGCACGTAAACCAAAATGGTGTACTTGTTTTCGGTTTCGGAGTGGCTGCCTTCGATGGGGCTGAGGTCGGCGCTGTTGCTGCCGTTTGCTTTGAAGCCGTACATATAATTGTACAAGCCTTGTTTCATGGGCACGGACAGGTAGTAAATGTTGTTTGCCTCGTCAAATCGGAGTCGGAACCGGTCGTCGAGTTGGCCGTTGCTTAGGGCGCCGATGAGGTACACCTCGCCATCGGGGTAGCGTTGGCCGGCGTCGAGCAAGAAATGGACTTGAATATAGTCTTCGTCCATGGTTTGGGTGTAGTTTTCTTGCAAATGGTAAATGCATGCGCCATTGATGTCGGGCAAGTCGGAGTAGGCACGTTGCACGCGAGGAAGTTCCGGCCGGAGCCGTGCATGGAATTGTCCATCGATGGTTTGAAAAGCCATTACCGGATCGCGCATAACCATGAGGGACTTTAAATCGAGCAGGCGGTATTGGTTGCCTCCGGGGAACGCATTGTCGCCATTTACGTGGTCGTAATGCAATACATTTGCTTCGGCGTAGCGCGGTTTAAGGTCCATGATGGCGTTGTCCCACCGGTCGTTTTGAAGAATAGCGACAAAAATATCTTCGTGTTGGTCCTGAATGTTTAGGAATTCCAGGTTTAGGTCAAAGACCACTTCTTGGTGGCTAAGTCGTTGGCGGGTAGAGCTGGCGCTTCGAACCATGGCGTTTATGCCAAGAGAGGGGTCTACGACCAGCAATCGCCTTTGAAAAACCGTTTCTTCGGGCTGGTCGGTAGGGAACACCTGCACCAAATAATTGCCTCCCATAAGCGGTTTCATCATGTCGTTGGGAAAGCGGAACCAATAGTGTGTAAATGGCCTTGTGGCGCTGTTTGAGAAGCCAAAGTCGAGGATTTCGAAGCTTTCGAAGCCGTTCATATACTGCATAAAATTGAGGTCGGAGGCCTGCCAGTCGGGGGTACAGTGAATGACCCGGTAGCTGTAGCTTTTGCTGTCGAAATTGAGGTCATCAAATCCGATTTCAAGCACCTGATTGGAGTTTAGCTCAATAACAGGAGGCAGCAGAGGTTCATCCGGCGGGTGAATTTCGGTTGAGAAAATATTGGGTAAAAAGACGGCGTCTTTAAGTTCTTGGGCGCTGAGATTTAGCAAAAAAGAAGCCGAGAAAAGCAAGAGAAAAAGGCGCATTGACAAACCAATTGGAAGAATGAAGTGTTACAAAATACAAATGCGGATTAAAAATATCATAGCTCAATCTGAGGAAAAACCAAAACAACCCCTGTTTGGGTTTGGGTTTTTCTATAAATTTGCAGCCATTCATTAAGTGAACCGGCATGGGAAACACCATCAACATACGGAAAGGGCTTGACATTCGTTTGGTAGGCGAAGCCGATAAAGTGATTGTACAAGGCCAAATGCCCGAGATTGTGGCCATTAAACCAACCGATTTTGTAGGCGCCAGGCCAAAAGCCTTGGTTAATGTAGGCGACGAAGTTTTGGCTGGTACTCCGGTGCTGATGGACAAGCATAATCCTGCATATCAAGTGGTTTCACCGGTAAGCGGTGAGGTTGTGGAACTGGTACGCGGAGCTAAACGCAAATTGCTTGCCATAAAAATTTTGGCCGATAAGGAAACCCGCTATTTGGATGCTCCTGTGCTGGACTGGAAAGCCGCCAGCCAAGAAGAGCTTTGCAGCTTTTTAGGAGATCGGGGTGGATGGGCCTTTATTCGAACCAAGCCTTACGATGCGGTGGCTTTTCCCGACATTAAGCCCAAAGCAGTTTTTGTAAGCGCATTTGATACGGCGCCTTTGGCTGCTGATGTGGAGTTCCTTATGCAAGGAAAAGAAAAAGATTTTGCTCTTGGTCTTGAGGTTTTAGCCAAGGTTTCCGGAGCAAAAGTGCATTTGAATTTGCACGACAAACTCAATACCAATAAGGTATTTACCGAAGCTCAAGGGGTAGAAAAGCATGTGTTTTCAGGAAAGCATCCGGCCAGCTCAGTGAGTGTGCAAGCGCATCATATTGACCCGATTAACCGAGGTGAGTTTATTTGGTATGTGCATCCCGTAGATGTTGCCTTAATTGGTAAACTGTGCACCACAGGCCAATACGACGCAACGCGTTTGGTGGCCGTTGCCGGCCCTAAAGTTAAAAAGGGGAAATACATGCGCACGGTGCTGGGAGCGCAGCTCAAGCATATTGCTACCGACGACAATCTGGAGGATTCTACGTTTGGGAATCGCTATATTTCGGGTAATGTGCTCACCGGCGATAAGGAAGGGCCGGAAGGTTATTTGGGCATGTTCCATCACCAAGTAACGGTACTGGCCGAAGGAAAACATAAAGAGTTTTTCGGCTGGGCGGCGCCCGGTCTCAATAAGTTCAGTGTTTCCAGAACCTTCTTTTCTTGGTTGATGCCCGGGAAGAAATATGCGCTTACTACCAATAAGAATGGGGAGGAACGCGCCTTTGTAGTTACCGGTGAGTACGATAAGGTGTTTCCTATGGATATTTATCCGGTGCAATTGCTTAAAGCTATACATACCGGCGATATAGAATTGCAAGAGCAGTTGGGTATCTATGAAGTTTCGCCCGAGGACTTTGCGCTGTGTGAGTTTGTTTGCACTTCTAAAATCGAAAGTCAACAAATGGTGCGCCAAGCCCATGATGTGCTTTACGGAGAGTTGGTGCAAAGTATGAAAGAACCTGTTCACTAAACGATTATACGAGGATAGATGAAGCCATTGAGAAAGGTAATGGACAAACTCGAGCCCAATTTTCAAGAGGGCGGTAAGTGGCACAAGTATTGGCCACTTTACGATGGGTTTGCCACATTTTTATTTACTCCCGGTCATGCGACGGGAAAGGGAGCACACATTCGCGACTCTATTGACCTAAAGCGTACCATGGCCATGGTTATTTTGGCTATGGTTCCCGCTATGTTGATTGGCATGTACAATGTGGGGTTCCAGCACTTTCGCGCTTTAGGCGAGGAGGCAGCCTTTATGGATACCTTTTTGTACGGCGCCTTAAAGGTGTTGCCACTCATTATCGTTTCCTACGGGGTTGGCCTTGGGGTTGAATTTTTATTCTGCATTATTAAAGGCCACCAAATCAACGAAGGATTTTTGGTGTCGGGCATGCTTATTCCATTGGTTTGTCCACCGGACCTTCCCTTGTGGATGCTGGCCGTGGCCGTAATCTTTGCTGTAGTTATTGGCAAGGAAGTTTTTGGAGGAACGGGCATGAACGTGTTGAATGTGGCTTTAACCGCCCGAGCCTTTTTGTTTTTTGCCTACCCAGCCGACATTTCAGGAGATAAGGTATGGATTAGTGGCGACCTGGTAGCTGCCGGTGAAAACACCAATGTGGTGAGCGGTTATACCGGAGAAACGGCGCTTGCTCAGTTTGCCAAAGTAGGTGGCGAAGTAAGCCATTTGGGCGGTGTAGCCTACGACGGCATCAGCGACTTTTTAATGGCCGGGTTTATTGGCTTGGTTCCCGGATCTGTGGGTGAAACCAGCGCTCTTGGTATTTTGTTGGGTGCCCTTATTTTAATTGCCACAGGAATTGGTAGTTGGAGAATTATGCTTTCTGTAGTTGCCGGTGGTTTGGCCATGGGTTATTTGCTGAATGGCGTAGCCGGCATGTTCCCCGACAATCCTTATTTGGCGATTCCTCCATTTTATCATTTGATTTTTGGTGGCTTTGCCTTTGGGGCTGTGTTTATGGCCACAGACCCTGTTACTGCCTCTCAGACCCCAACGGGTAAATACATTTACGGCTTTTTGATAGGTGTTCTTGCCGTAATTATTCGGGTATTGAACCCGGCTTATCCGGAAGGAATGATGCTGGCCATATTGTTTATGAATGTAATGGCCCCATTGATTGATCACTACGTTATTCAGTCCAATATCAAACGTCGCCTTAAGCGCACCAAAGCTTTAGCCCATGCCTAATACAGAAAGTAACAGCTACACCATCCTTTTTTCTGCCATCTTGGTAGTGGCAGTGGGTGTTTTGCTCACTCTGGTGTTTTCTTGGACCAATCCGAGCTACCTTAAGAGTGTGGAATTGGAAAAGCGGCAAAATATTTTGTCTGCTGCCCTTGGTAAATCGGTGGACCGCGAACAAGCGGAAAGCATGTTTGACCAGTACATTACGGATATGGCCATGTACACCGCCGATGGTGCCTTGATAGAAGATGGCAGCGAAACCGCCTTTACCTTGAACCAAGCCAAAGAGGTTAAAAAGGGAGCCGACGAAGAGCGTTTCCCCATGTTTAAATTCCAAAACGGCGATACCGTACGCTATGTGTTGGGCATGCGCGGCACCGGCCTTTGGGGTCCGGTTTGGGGATTTATTGCCATTGAATCGGATTTGAACACGGTATTTAACGCCAATTTTGACCATAAGTCGGAAACTCCGGGTTTGGGTGCCGAAATCAAAACCGACATGTTCGAAGGACAATTCCGACCTAAAGACGGCAACGCCAAAGCATTGTACGGCGCCGACGGAAGCTTTAAAGGCATCCGTGTGGAAAAGACAGGTAAAGTGCCACAGTCCAGTGCCGAATACCAACATGTGGTGGATGGCATTTCCGGCGGCACCATTACTTCGAATGGCGTGAGCGATATGCTGCAAAAATATTTGCAAGCCTTTACCAATTACGCGGAGAAAAACGGACTTAAAACCCAAGGCCAAGCTTTGTTGGTTGATTAACGATTAATATTCCTTACCATGAGCGCAGAAACTACTGTACAGGAACAAGCCCCCAAGGCGCCATCGAAGCCCTTGTTTACGGCGAAGGATAGAAAACTTATTACCGATCCGCTGGACGACGACAACCCCATTACCGTGCAGGTATTGGGCATTTGCTCTGCGCTTGCGGTTACCGTACAACTAAAGCCCGCACTTTTTCTGTGTATGGGTGTGCTGTTTGTAATGGTGTTTGGAAGTGCCACCATTTCTTTGCTGAGAAATTTGGTGCCTTCGCGGGTGCGGATTATTGTGCAATTGGTGGTAGTTGCCGCCTTGGTTACCGTAGTAGACTTAGCTCTGAAGGCTTTGGCTTACGATGTGTCTAAGGAGCTCTCCGTTTTTGTTGGGCTTATCATTACCAACTGCATTGTAATGGGACGCTTGGAAGCCTTTGCTTTGGCCAATAAACCCGGCCCTTCTATTTTGGATGCCTTTGGAAATGCCTTGGGTTATTCGGTGATTCTGATTATCGTGGCCATTTTCCGTGAGTTTTTTGGATCGGGAAGCATCATGGGATTCAACTTGATTCCCCAAGGTTTTTACGATATGGGCTACGTAAACAACGGCTTGTTTATTTTGCCGCCCATGGCCTTGATTTTGGTGGGCATCATTATTTGGGTGCAACGCAGCCGCAACAAAAAACTTATTGAAGCCAACTAAGTAAACGCTAGAACGCATGGAACTGGTAAACATATTTGTGAAGTCCATTTTTGTGGACAATATGATTTTCGCCTATTTCTTAGGGATGTGCTCCTATTTGGCCGTCTCAAAGAAGGTGAATACTGCGGTTGGCTTAGGGCTTGCCGTGGTGTTTGTACTCGGCATTACGGTGCCGATTAACTACCTCTTGGAAAATTATTTACTCAAGGCGGGGGCCCTATCTTGGATGGGTGCCGAAATGGCCGGAATTGATTTGAGCTTTCTTTCCTTTATTATGTTCATTGCTGTAATTGCAGCAACCGTTCAGATTGTGGAGATGGCTGTAGAGAAATTCAGCCCTTCCCTGTATTCGGCATTGGGGATTTTCTTGCCTCTTATTGCGGTAAATTGCTCTATTCTTGGTGGCGCACTATTTATGCAAGAGCGCGATTACGCCAATATTGCTCAGGCTACCGTGTTTGGACTTGGCTCCGGGGTGGGTTGGTTCATTGCCATTGTAGCCATTGCGGCCATTCGCGAAAAAATTCGCTATTCCAATATTCCGGGTCCTGTGCGCGGCTTAGGAATGGCTTTTATCATCACCGGGCTTATGGGCATAGCCTTCTTAAGCTTTAGTGGCATCAAACTCTAGACTAAGATTATGGACATTACCTTGATTTTATCGGCAGTAGCGGTTTTCCTGGTCATCATCTTGTTGTTGGTGGCACTTCTGCTCTTTGCCAAAAGCAAATTGACCCAATCGGGTCCGGTTAAAATTACCATCAATGGACAGGAGCCTATTGAGGTTTCTGCAGGAGGCACCTTGCTTTCCACCTTGAGCAATGCCAAAATATTCTTGCCCTCGGCTTGCGGTGGCGGCGGAACGTGCGCCATGTGTCGCTGTCAGGTGAATTCCGGTGGCGGCGATATTTTGCCCACCGAAGCGCCTTACTTCTCTCGTAAAGAGATTCAAGAAAATTGGCGTTTGGGTTGCCAGGTAAAGGTGCGCCAAGACATGGACATCCAAATCCCGGAGGAGATTTTCGGCATCAAAAAATGGGAATGCGAAGTCGTATCCAACTACAATGTGGCCACTTTCATTAAGGAGTTTGTGGTGCGTCTTCCCGAAGGAGAAACCCTTGATTTCCAAAGCGGAGGCTATATTCAGATTGACGTTCCCGTATTTAGCACCAAATTCAGCGATTTCGATATCGCTCCCAATCCGGACGATCCGGCGGGTGCCGACAAATACAAAGAGGACTGGGATAAGTTCAATATGTGGGACTTAAAATTGGACAACAAGGAGCCAATTTTCCGGGCATATTCTATGGCCAACCACCCTGCGGAAGGCAACATCATTATGCTCAACATCCGTATTGCCACGCCGCCATGGGATCGTGCCAACAACCGTTGGATGGACGTGCCTCCCGGCATCTGTTCTTCTTATGTATTTAGCCGCAAACCCGGCGATAAGGTTACCATTTCCGGCCCTTATGGAGAGTTCTTTATTAAGAACACCGACAAAGAAATGGTATACATTGGTGGTGGAGCCGGTATGGCGCCTTTGCGTTCGCATATTTTCCACCTATTCCATACCCTCAGAACCAACCGTAAGGTCTCTTATTGGTACGGAGGACGCTCCAAGCGCGAACTGTTCTACATTGACCATTTCCGTAAAATCGAAAAGGAGTTTCCGAACTTTAAATTCCACATTGTGCTTTCGGAGCCTTTGCCGGAGGACAACTGGCAAGCCAAGGAAGACATTGATGCGGAGGGCGATGGTTTTCTAGGATTTGTACACCAAGCCTTTATTGACCACTACCTGAGCAAGCATCCGGAACCCGAAGAAATAGAATTCTACTTCTGTGGCCCTCCTATGATGAACAACGCCGTCGTTAACATGTGCGACGAGTGGGGTGTTCCTGAAGAGAATGTAAGCTTCGACGACTTCGGAGGATAATTCCGGGGCAGGGATAGAGGCGGTAGCCCGGAGTCCAAAATAATGCAGGCTGTTGGCAGGCGGAGGCCCCTGAGCATTCAGGGGACCCCGTACTGCTTACAGCCTGCTTATTTTGGATGAGGACTAAAGCCGAAAGCCCGGTTCAGCCCCCCTCCCGAAAGAACCCTTTTAAGGAACAACCGTAAATTCCAAAACGCTAATTCCGTAAAGCCCATTGCCTGGCGCTAGGGTGGTGCCCGCAGGGAACCACAAGGCTCCGTTAAGCAAGACCTGGCTGCTGGACATGGCCGCCGCCATAGGTCGGGAGCCGGTGCCGGCGCTGCTGCCACCTCTATCGCTGATGCTCACAATAGCACCTGAATACCGGGCGTGCGAACTACCCAAATACACCGTGTTGCCGTTAACGCTAATGGTTTGCTCGGTACTGCTGCTTTGGCCTGAGCTGGTGCCGCCTGCGCTGCTGGTGATGGGTGTGGAGGGCAGCATATTGGTTACTTTCCAAACTTTTCCTGCGGGCACACTTTGAGATTGAGTAAGCAAAATGACCTGACTAAATTGAAGGGTTTGGGCTTGTAGGGCGGAGCCTGTTAGCCCCAAGCTAATGCCCAAAACCGCTAGGCTTGAAAGGATTGTACGTTTCATGGTAAATTATTTCCACCAAAAATAGTCCAAAAATGCGCCTATTCGGATTAAGCCGGGATTAGGCTTCCTTTAAGGCCGTTTTGAGGCTGTTTCCCAATAGATTAAACGCCAATACCACCGTCACAATAGCCAATCCCGGTAGCCAAACCAAATGGGCGTTTCCCGAAAGTAAATAATGTCGGTGGGCTTCAATCATGCTGCCCCAAGTTGGGGTAGGCGGTTGCACACCCAAGCCCAAAAAGCTTAGGCCGCTTTCAATAAGAATGGCACCGGCAAAATTGGCGGTGGAAGCCACCAAAAGCGGACCGGTAAGCGCAGGCAACATGTGCTTAATGAGCAAGCGGGTGTCCGAAAAGCCCAGGGAACGGCCGGCCATAACATAATCCAGCTGGGCCAAACTTCGGATTTCCGCGCGGGTAATACGCGCAATTTCTACCCAAGTCGACAGGCCCACGGCCAGAAACACCGGAAATAAACCTTTCCCCAACACCAAGGTTATGCTCATCACCATCA
>CAZJFM010000065.1:0-12266 GCA_964545365.1 uncultured Candidatus Competibacteraceae bacterium
CGGTTGTTGGCACCGTAAATATGAACGCCCTCAGCTTGGACATTACCGATGTCCCGGAAGTAGTTCCCGGAGATGAAGTAGTGCTCATTGGTCACCAAGACGACCAAGAAGTCTCGGTGGCTTCTTTTAGCGAAATGAGCAGCCAGCTCAACAATGAACTGCTCACCCGTCTTCCTATGGACATCCCCCGACAGGTTTATCCCATTACTCCTTCCGATGCACCCAAGTCAAGCTAAACTGATGGCCGCTGGCGGTAGAACCTCGCACCACATAAATGCCTGGAGCTAAGGAAGCATCCAAAGGAATGTTAAGCTCCTGTGCATCAGCCTTTTTGCGGAGAGGCCGTCCCACGCGTTTCCCTGAAGCATCAAAAACTTCAACAGCTACTTGACCTAAAACATTTGCCGCTTGCAACCATAAGGCTGTCCCATTTCCCGGATTTGGGAGCAATTTTGCTTCAAAAGGCAACGGTGCTTCAAAGGCCTCAGAAGCCATGCTCTGATCTTGCTTTATCCACACTTCAAACACCCGCAGGCTTGCTTTGGTCAGTTGGGTTTGATTGGCCGAAAACGGATTGGGGGAACTGCTTTCCAATCCCCCTATCAAATAGCCCAACAAAAAAGAGTCGGCTTGCATCTCATGCAATCGAAAAACGCCATTGGGATATTGAGGGGCAAAACTCCTTGGCACAAATTCGGCCGAGGCGCCAAAATAGCCCGGAAGGATATCCGGCATTACAAATTCCGCCAAACTGCTGTCTGCATACCGGCTCACACGACTAATGGTTGGCACAAAGGGAACCAAAGGATCGTCTATCAATTGCCCATTTTGGTAATAATACCGACTCATACTACCCAAAAACAAGTGATGCAACTGGTCGTGTATGCTGTCAAACAAACTCAAATGGGCTCCGTGATAATTGGCCAATTGCTGACTAAAGTTCGGCTCAGGAACAATACCGTCCTCTCGTATGCGCACCGGATACAGCCAAGGCAAGTCCTGATTTACCTGAAAAACCCCGGAGGAAATTACATATCCGGGTTTTCCGGTACGTGTCATTTCGTCCAACAAACTGAAATCCCTACGGTGCAAATGGCCGGGATCACTGAGGCTCTGCACCTGGCTCAGCTGCATGTTGTTCCTGTCTACATGAAACCAAAGCAACGCTTCTGTATACGTTTGGCTGTAAGTGGGGTTTCCCATAGGGTTGTACCTGCCGTCGAACCGGTGCCCCCCGGCCACAAAAAGCTTTCCATTAATTTCTCCCATATAACCGCCGGTAATGGCCATACGTTGGTCTTGAATTTGTTGCACAAACGAAGAAGCATTCCCTTGCTGCCAAATGGCTTGAACCATTCCGGGCACGTCTATTAAACACAGTGCCGGATAGGTAATGTGGTCTTGGGCAGAAGCAACATATCCATAGCCTCCTCCAAAATACAAGGTGTCCCCTATTTGAGTAAACACCGGATTGGTTAAAGCCAGCTGCTCGGCAATGGAAATCGGCATTTGAGACAAGGGCAAGGATTTCCAGGTGCCGCTTGCCAAATGTCCAACAAACAAGCTGTCGTTATTAAAATTTTGCGGAAAGGCATTAAAGGGCTGCCGTGCATGGAGTCCATCGCGGCGGCCACCTACTACCAATACCAAGCTATCGTGCGAAGCCCAAGCGTAGGAATGAAACCCAGGATTGGCGACTTCTGCATCCCGCACAAAAACTCGCCAGGGAAAGTGGTCTTGCTGTCCCCATAAGGCACCTAGAGACAACCAAAGCAAAAAAATAATGCTGCTTTTCATAATACGTTGTATTTGATACGAATATGCGGAGTACCTTCTTAATTTATCGTGACTTTTATCACCCCGTCATGACTGATTTGCAAAAAGTTAGGATTTAGTTCCTGTTTAACCCCGTGCATCCATAATTCCAAAAGGCGTTCTTTACCAAACAGAGCCCTCTCCAACAAGGCCAAAACATGCGATTTTTGAGGCACGGATAGGTATTGAATCACAACAGCATCGATGTCGCTTAGCACCCAGTCTCCACGTTCCGGCAAAGGCGCCAACAATTGCCGCAAGGATTCCATATCGGGATTTTCCTGAACCCGCAATTGTTCAAATAAATCCAAAGCAAAGCGAAGTCGGAGCGCATGATGCTGTGTATCTCCACGCCGATTCGGCCAAAACTGCTCGTGCTGCATTACAAACTCCCAATGGGGATGACCCTTGCTCAATGCAGGGCCGGAAGCCGGATACAAAAAACTCGAAACCCAAGCCTTAAACTCAGGAGCCTTGGCCCAGTCCAAAGGGTTCCCATCCACCAATGCCTCAAACAAACTGTCGTTTAAATCGGCCCGGTCTTGCAAAGCAAGCATATACCGCATCCTAAATGAAAAATCCTGCAAGCTATCCTCTTCATATTGGCCCAAGTGCTTCCAGCGTGCATGCTCTGGCAGTTGTAATCGTTCCAAAAAGTGAGGTTTGGCATAGGCTCCTACCAAACGGTGCTCTTCTTCTCCCTTGGCGTTGACCAAAACAAAGGTGGGAAACAAGCGAACGGTAAGAGGAAGGTTGGGAGCCGGAGCCAAAAACTTGCGGATAGGCCAGGGTTTCAATTCCGGCGCGGGCAGCACTTCCTGCTCCATGCGTAGGCAAGCCGGGCAGCTTTTGGTCGAAAAATACCAAAGGGTTTCTTGCGCAAATAAGCCACCGGCAGCAAAAAAGAGACAAAAAAAAGCCCGGACCATCATATACGATGTCCGGGCAAAAATCATACCTAAATCAACTTACCAGCTTCCGCCTTCGTTTGAATTGCCGTAGTCGTTTCTAGGACGTGAGCCACCGCCGCTGCGGAAGCCGCCACCGCCTTGACGGTCACGGAAACCACCGCCACCGCCACCGGGACGACGGAAACCGCCTTGAGGACGGTCCTCTTTGGGACGTGCTTTTTTAACCACAATTACATGGTGGTCATATTCGGCCTGATCCAACTCGGTAATGGCCTTTTGCGCTTCGTCATCGTTGCTCATTTCAACGAATCCAAAACGCTTGGACATGCCGGTTTCACGGTCCATAATAACCTTCGCAGAGGTTACTTCTCCATACGACGAAAAAAGGTCGTGGAGGTCTTCGCTCGTGGTTTCACCACTAAGCTTTGCAACAAAAATGTTCATAGGAAAAAAGAAAAAACGATTGGTCTTAGAACTTACCAATCTGATCTGTAGGCCAGGGCTTATAGAGCCAGATATAGCGTATCGCTAAGATTTAGGCAAACTTAGCCCTAAGTTTTTACATACACAAGCTATTTGCCAATCTCTTTGGTCTCTTTTTTGGGCGCCTATCCCTGCCCTTAGTCCTGCTCCGTTGCTTTGGGGCTTAGGCCGGCTCCTGTTTCGTCAGCGTTTGCTGGCGCGCCACGTGCCTCAACAGGCCGCCCTAGGCCCCACAGCATCCGGGGCATCCCTGCGGTCAGGGGCGCGTCTATCTCCCAAAAGGCTCTCTAAACCTTTTGTGCCGGGTCTTTTTACTGCCGTGACTCAAAACGAGACAAGCCGCACAGCAACCACTGCTTAAACTTCTCCGGATCCGGATCGTAGCCATAAGAGTCTCCCAGCAAACGTCCTTTGTGGTCCAACAATATATACAAAGGCTGCGATTGCTGACCAAAATAGTAGGACTGAAAATCCGACCATTGACGCCCATAAGTTGCCATAAGCTCTCCGGTTACCGGTGAAATCATTTGCTCGCCATCGGGTATGGCTGTTTTGTCGTCGCAATACAAACTCACCACCTGAAACTCGGTCTCCAACAAGGCCAGGTTCCCCGACTTGGTCCAAACATTCTCCTCCATTAGCCGGCAATTGGTGCACCCATAACCCGTAAAATCAATAAATAAGGGCTTGCCTTCTTCCGCGGCCCGCTGCATTCCCTCGCCATAATCGTTGCTGCACTCGAGGCCCATTGGGCAGTGACCCTCTTCCATGGCGCCCTCGGTATAATGCATCGGAGGAGCCAAGCCGGCCAGCAGCTTAAGTGGAGCCCCCCACATTCCTGGAATTAAATAAATGGTAAAAGACAATATGAGTGTAGTAAACAAAATGCGAGGAACCTTGAGCTTAACTTCTCCAGGGCTGTCGTGAGACGTCTTAAACAAACCCAACAAATACAAGCTTTGCAAACCAAAAATGGCCACCCAAATGGCAATAAAGCGCTCCCGGTACAAGAAGTCCCAGTGGTAGGCCATGTCTACCGTAGACAAAAACTTAAGCGCAAGCGCTAACTCCAAAAAGCCCAAATTCACCTTTACCGAATTGAGCCAACCTCCCGATTTAGGTAAGCTGTTCAACCATCCGGGGAATGCCGCAAACAAAGCAAAGGGCATGGCCAGAGAAACCGAAAAACCAAACATGCCCAACAAAGGAGCAATGAAATTTCCGGTGTTGGCGGCTTCTACCAATAAGGTGCCAATCAATGGCCCCGTACAACTAAAAGAAACCAAGGATAGCGTAAACGCCATAAAGAAGATACCTATTAGCCCCCCTTTATTGGAGCCCTTGTCTACCGCATTTACAAACTTAGCCGGCAATACAATCTCAAAAGCGCCTAAGAAAGAAATGGCAAAGACCACAAAAACCACAAAAAATAGCAGGTTCCAAAACGCACTGGTGGCCATGGCATTCAACGCACTGGTTCCAAAAATCACGGTAATTAAAAACCCTAAGCCCGTATAAATGGCCATAATGGATATGGCGTAGGTAAAGGCATTCATTAAGCCTTTGGAGCGGTTGGAGCTTTGTTTGGTAAAAAAGCTAACCGTTAATGGAATCATGGGAAAAACGCAGGGCGTGAGCAAGGCCAAAAAACCGGCTAAAAAGCCCCCTACAAAAATGCTCCAAGGGGTTTTGGACTCCGCGGCAGTTACCCCACAATCTTGTTCGGCCCTTAGTTCGGCTCGTGCCGATTCATCGAGTCGTTGAGGGTCATGAGGCGCTCCCCACATACCTTTTTGGCCTTCTAATGCTTCTTGGCATCCATCCAAGCCGCTTCCGGCCACACCTGGACAAGCATCTTCATGATCCGGAACTCCGTCTCCATCGCTGTCCGGACAACCTTTCCAATCTGCTTTTCCGGGCTCTGCCGGACAAGCATCTTCCATGTCCGGTA
This sequence comes from uncultured Candidatus Competibacteraceae bacterium, assembly GCA_964545365.1. GTDB lineage: Bacteria > Bacteroidota > Bacteroidia > CAIKAF01 > CAIKAF01 > CAIKAF01. The sequence goes on from CAZJFM010000065.1 coordinate 5,161, forward strand.
TTCCATCTCCATCGGCATCTTCGCCGTCGATTTCCACTGCTCCATTATCGGTGGTTCCCTCTTGGTTGTTGTTGGGAGTGGTTCCACCACATGAGGAAGTATAGCGCACCTTTACCTTTTGTTCAAAAGGCAAACACTGGCCGGCATCTTCGGTGCACACCTGACCGTACACGACTACCTCAATATCCATAGGACTTTGGTAGGCACACAAATCCAGCGTTTTGGAAAAAACAACCTTATGCTCTTTAAAATAGGCCACAGGACCCAGATACTCGTCTTCTTCCTCTACCGCTTTGGGTTCCTTAAATTCCATTTGCCCCAAAGCCTTTCCATTTATGCTTAGTTCAAAGCCGGTAGGGTTTGGTGGGTTTTTCTGCGAATACAGGTGCCAGCCCTTATCTACCAGAGCGGTCATTTGAAGCTCTGCGCTTTTGGAATCTTCTCCCAGCACCTTAAGCACCCAACGCACCTGGCCGGCTTGGAGCGGAGGAGCTTCTAAATTCAGCTCTTTAGCAAACTCTACACCATAGCCTGTTTCTGATGGGTTGACTAACTCGGGTTTGCCATGGGCCATTAAAACCAAAAGCAAGGAAAAGAAAAAAAGTGTGCCGCGTTTCATGCCACTAAAATACATAAGGCGAGGGAATCCAAGCCATAACCAAGCCAGAGGCTTTTCAGAATATAGATTTCTTTAACTATTGAACTTTACTGCGTAGGCCAAGAATCATAGCGCCTTATATAATTTATCGCCCAAAATGGAGGTCTAAAATTATGGATTTGTAATTTTTTTAAGAAGAGAGCCTCCTCCCTGCTTTTTAAGAATAAGCTACACAACATTCAGGTTGTCAAAAGATTGGAGTTCAAACTCCGGTTTTGGGTTTTTTAGAACCAAAGCATCCGTTTAATCAAATGGTTATCAATTTCTTACGGCTCTTAAAAAGCATAAAAAAGTAATGCATCCTTGCGCTATATTGCTGCACATTTTTTAACCAAACCCTTTGTATGAGGAATCTTAGACCCAAGCGTTGGAGTTCGGCGGTTTCTGCATCGGTTCTAGGCCTTTTTATGGCCTTTCCTTTGCAGTACCTAAGTGCCCAATGCCCGAATCCGCCAGCTTTGCCGGGGGCAAACGTTGGCAACTCGGTGTGTGGACAAACCACAACCCTAACAGCAACCGGATCTACCGGTATTTACCGTTGGTACAGCCAGCCTACGGGAGGTGCTCCTTTGAGCAGCAGCAGCGTATACACTACGCCTACGCTGTATCAGGCTACTACCTATTATCTGGAAGCTGTGGATCCAAACAACAGCAGTTGCCAAAGCAACCGCATTGCCATTTTGGTTCCTGCCGGTCCTATTGCCGCTCCTTCGGCACAAGGAGCCACCGTAAACTGTGGCTCTAACGCCACCTTAACGGTGACCGGCAGCACAGGTAATTTTTGGTGGTACGACTCCCCTACTGGCAATAACATATTGCAAACGGGCGGCAGCTACACGGCTTGGGTAAACCAAACCAAAACATATTACGTAGCGGCAACCACCAACGCCAATCCAACCCAATTGGTGACCTTCAATTATACGGGTGGTTCACAAAGCTGGACTGTTCCCTCCGGAGTTTTCTCCATTACCGTAGATTTATATGGTGCCGAAGGCGGTCGCAACAACAACCCCGGAGCACGTGGTGGTTATGGCGGTCGCGTAACGGCAGACGTTGCAGTTACTCCAGGACAAACTATTTACATTTACGTGGGAGGTTGGCCTAGCACTAGCACCTCCGGTGGTTACAATGGAGGAGCTAGCTCAAATGTCTCCAGTTCTTATGGACAAGGCGGTGGCGGTGGTACCGACATCCGCATCAACAGCACCAGCACCAACAACCGCGTTTTGGTTGCCGGCGGCGGAGGCGGTGCAAGTTACAATTGCAGCATTGACGAGTCTCGTGGCGGCGATGGCGGTGGCTTAACCGCAGAAAATGGCTGGTATTGCAACAGTACTACTTCTAGCTCCACAGGAAAAGGGGGTTCTCAATCAGCGGGTGGTGCTGCAGCTCAAAGCTGTTGTCCTTCTGCAGGAAGCTTTTTCAACGGAGGAGGTGGAACCTATCGTGGTGCCGGTGGCGGTGGTGGATACTATGGCGGTGGCGGTTCATACCGCGGTGGTGCCGGTGGCGGCTCATCGTATGCCGACCCGACCATTACCAGCAATGTAGTTCACCAACAAGGCGTTCGTACCGGCCACGGTATGGCTACCATCCAATACACCTTTCCATTCTGTACAAGCCAACGTATTCCTGTACAAGCCGTTTCTAACCCCTTGGGTCAGGCCTCTGTAAATGTGCCGAGTCCCATCAATTGTGGCGACACCATTGCGCTCAACGGTGTAGGTGCCGGTTATTTTGATTGGTACGATGCGCCTACCGGCGGCAATAAAATTGGTCCTGTAGGTTCTAGCCTTAGCCTTCCCTTCGTTATGGATACCATGGTAGTATACGCACAAGCCGCAGCTACCCAAAACCCGGCTGCCTCGCAAACCTTCAATTATACAGGTAGCCCACAAAGTTGGACCGTACCTTCAGGAATAACTGAAATTACTGTAGACCTCCAAGGTGCCCAAGGCCAGGGGGGTCTTCCTAATCCGGGAGCAAACCCCGGAGGTCAAGGCGGTCGCGTTCAAGCTACTTTATCTGTTAGCCCGGGACAAACCTTGTACTTTTATGTAGGTCAACAAGGCCAAAACAACAACGGCGGTTGGAACGGTGGTGGCCGTGGCAACTCCAACGGCGGTGGCGGTGGCGGCGCTTCCGATATTCGTATCGGTGGCCAAAACCTCTCCAATCGTGTAATCGTGGCCGGCGGCGGCGGCGGCGGCGGATGGAATTGCGGTTCAGGAATGAACGGAGGCCATGGTGGCGGTTCAGGCGTAGCTGGCCAAGGCTGGGACTGCGGTGCTCCAAACACTTGTGGAGGCGGCTATGGTGCCTCCCCAACTTCGGGAGGAAACCGCGGAGACTGCTGGAACTGCGACCAAGGGGGTAACGGTACCTTTGGAATGGGCGGCGACAATTTTGACTGTACCAGTGGCGGCGGCGGTGGCGGCGGCTATTATGGCGGCGGTCGTGGAGTATATGGTGGCGGAGGAGGAGGGTCTTCCTTTGCGGATCCTTTGCTTAGCTCCAACGTCTCCCATACCCAAGGCTTTAAAACCGGCAACGGCCAAATCACCATTTTCTACAATAACCCCTCATGTGCTACCCCTCGTATTCCTGTGAATATCAATGTAGCTCCTTTGCAGGCTCCGGTTGCCGTAGGCGATAGTGTTTCTTGTGGAGCAACTGCCTTTGTTTCTGCTACTGCACCTACAGGCCCCATCAACTGGTACACCCAGTCCAATGGAGGCAACGTATTGGCTAGCGGAGCAGGAATCGTAGTCCCCAACGTGGTTTCTTCCGATACCCTTTGGGCGGCTACTGAGCGGAATTTAAACAACCCTCAATCGGTAACTTTTGGTTATACCAACAGCCCACAAAGCTTTGTTGTGCCTAACGGCGTGTTTTCTCTTGCCGTAGATCTTCAAGGGGCACAGGGTGGCAGCGATGCACAAAACTCAAGTCAAAACCCCGGAGGATTGGGCGGACGCGTACAAACCAACATCCCAGTAACCCCAGGACAAACCGTGCATCTCTATGTAGGTGGCGAAGGCGTAAGTGGTGGTAACAGCGGAAACGCCGGAGGTTACAACGGCGGTGGTATTGGCTCACAACAGGCCGGCGGTGGCGGCGGTGCCAGCGACATTCGTATCGGAGGTACCAGCCTAAACGATCGCGTGGCAGTAGCCGGCGGCGGTGGCGGCGGTGGCTGGAACTGCAGCACCGGTAACAACGGAGGTGCCGGAGGTGGTTCAGGAACAGCCCAACAAGGTTGGGAATGTGGCAACCCCAACACCTGCGCAGGAGGTTATGGAGGCACGCAAAGTGCCGGGGGTAACCGCGGCGACTGCTGGAACTGCGATCCAGGCGGAAATGGAAGCTTTGGCCAAGGTGGTGACAGCTTTGATTGCTCTCGCGGTGGCGGTGGCGGCGGTGGCTGGTATGGCGGTGGCCGTGGTGTATTTGGCGGCGGCGGCGGCGGCTCCTCCTACACCAACCCACAGCTTACCAACAATACCATCCACACCCAAGGCTTTAAAACCGGTAACGGTCAAATTGTAATTTCTTACAACCAAATCCTTACCTGTGCCAGTGCTCGTGTTCCTGCAGCCATCAAAATCGATTCGCTGCAAGCTCCTGTAGTTTCTGTAGATACCACGTTCTGTGGTACAGGTTCTAATGTGTTTACTGCCACAGGCCCTAGCGGCACCTACGGCTGGTATGACGCACCTAATGGAAACTTGCTTGGGCTTGGTACCAGCTACAATACCGGTACCCTTAGCCAAACCGACACCCTTTATGCTAAGTTTAACGATGCCAGCGGCTGTCCTTCACGGTACGATTTCGGAGTAATTACCGTAAATCCAATTCCTGACGCCAGCATCGTGAACCCAGGCCAACTTTGCTCCACGAATCCTGCCCTCTTCTTGCAAGTGGCTGATTCAGGAGGGGTTTGGTCCGGAAACGGCATCACAAACAACGGTACCGGTGCTTTTGATCCTGCTCAGGCTCAAATCGGCAACAACCAAATCAACTACAGCATTACCGTGAATGGCTGCTCCGATGCAGACTCTATTCAACTGGCTGTGGTAGCTGGTCCCGATGCAAGCATCACCAGCCTGGCACCGAGCTATTGCGACTACGACCTTACCGATACTTTGGCTAGCCAAAACGGCGGTGGTATGTGGTCTGGAATGGGCATCGTAGACAACAGCCTTGGGGTATTTGATCCTGCGGCGGTTATGCCCGGCAGCTACGTGGCTTACTACCATATTATGGATGCCAACACCGGTTGCTCCGACATGGACAGCTTAGCCATTGTGGTGAACCCTAGTCCGAATGCGGCCATTAGCCCGATAAATGCCTTCTGTTCTGCAGATGCTCCTGCGAACCTTAGTGCAGCAACATCCGGTGGTACTTGGTCCGGCAACGGAATCAGCAACCCAAGCAACGGTACCTTTAGCCCATCCATGAACTTGGTGGGTCAAAACACCGTTCAATACAGCGTAACCGTAAATGGTTGTATGGCCATGGACTCTGTATTGGTAACGGTACACCCAACTCCGGATGCGAGCATTTTGAATGCGCCTCAAAACCTATGTCAAAATGGTGGACTTAGCCTACTAACCAGCCAAAATGGTGGTGGTGTTTGGTTTGGAAACGGCATCGCCTCTTCCAGCTCCGGTTTGTTTGACCCGGCATTGGCAGGTACAGGAACCGCTCAGGTTACCTATACCCTCAGCAACGCAAACTGTACCGGTGTAGACACCATATTGATTGCAGTAACTGCCCCTCCGGTGGTAAACGCAGCCGCACAAGGATCAACTACCGTTTGCTCCGGCAACCAGGTACCATTAAATGCTTCCGGTGCGATTAACTACCAATGGATGAACAACGGCCAAAACATATCCGGAGCAACCGGCACGAGCTATAATGCTTCCGTGAACGGTCAGTACTCCGTAATGGGTACCGATGCCAACGGTTGCTCCTCTAGCTTTGGTCCAATTTCCGTTATGATAGCTCCTAACCCAATTGCTCAGCAAATCACGGCATCTTCTGTTTGTGAAGGCTTAGCTACCCAAATGAGTGCAGCGGCATCTATCCCTAGCGGAGGAACCATTGCAGCCTACAGCTGGGACTTTGGCAACGGAAACAACGGAATCGGCCTAAACACCTCAGAAACCTATGCTTCTGCTGGCAATTACACGGTTCAGTTGGTGGTAAGCTCAACCGACGGCTGTACGGACACCTTGACCCAAAACGTTCAAGTGAAGGCTTTGCCTGTAATTGACTCGTTGATGGTACAAGGCGCTTGTTTCCCCAACCCGGCTCAGTTTGACGCCTACGTTTCCAACCTGCCGGTAAGCAATTACCAATGGAACTTTGGTGGAACCAACAACGGTTTCGGACAAAGCTTGAGCTACAACTTTAACAACCCCGGCACCTACAACTACCAAGTTACGGTTACCGCGGCTAACGGTTGTGTGCAACATCAAACCGGAACGGTGAACATCGACGCGAAACCTACGGCAGATTTCTTCTTCCAAAACGGTTGTTCCGGCGATGCCATCAACTTCCAGGATTTGTCTTCAGGCAACATCAGCAACTGGAACTGGGACTTCGGTTCTGCTACCGACACGTTAATGAACCCAAGCTACACCTTTGCTCAGGCAGGTGCATATGTGGTTTCATTAACCGTAACCACACCTGAAGATTGCACCGATCAACAAAACGCTACAGTAAACATCTTGCCTACGCCTGATGCCAACTGGAGTGGAATAAACCTAGGTGTGAATCAGGTGAGCTTTACCACCATTCAACCTCAATTGGGTGCCAACCATTTCTGGACCTTTGGTGACACCACCAACTCTACTTTGCCTAACCCTGTTAAAACCTACAATCAGTCAGGTACTTACTGGGTATGCTTAACCGTAGAGAAAGACGGTTGCACCAGCACTCAATGCGACTCTGTGATTGCTAAAGACGTGTTCAGCTTTGAAGACGGAATGGCCAACGGTTTGCACATGACGGTATATCCAAACCCATTTGAAGGAGAAGCCTTCTTGAATGTAAGCTTGGAAAGTGCTACCGAATTGCAAGCCAATTTGGTTGACATTACCGGACGTCGTTTGGCAAGCTATGCTTTTGGAATGTTGCCTGCAGGTCAACACCAATTGTTTGTAGATGCACGCAGCCTTGGCTTAGCCAAAGGAGTGTACCTACTGCAAGTGGAGGCCAACGGTCAGGTGTACAGCACCAGACTAGTGAAGCAATAAACTCCATAGAATCATAAAAAAAGGCCGGGCTATTGTCCGGCCTTTTTTTTTGGCCCCCGGACCGAGGCGGTACCGCCCTGCAGCCGCCGGCCATGGCCCTTGGGCTGCGGAGGTGGCGCGCAGCAAACCCACGCAAGCCCTAGGGACATGAGCCGGGGGCAAAGGGAGTAAAGCCAAGGGCCGGA
>CAZJFM010000066.1:0-12134 GCA_964545365.1 uncultured Candidatus Competibacteraceae bacterium
TTAGTACTTTTTTGGGGTCAGTTTGGGTCGGCCCTTACACCAAACATGTAGAGATATCCGCTTTAGCTCACCCCTGATAATCGCCAGTTAAACAAAATCATGTAGAGATTTTTTCCACCGAAAATCCCCACACGGAGCTTAAGCGCCCCGGCGGAGGCCAATTAGCCTGCCGAAGTGGGGTGCTCAGCCGCTGCCCAACTAAGAGCGACCACAGGAAGCTCCTTAGGTGGGCTTCGCGGCGTAGCTACCCCACAAGGCAGCTAATGGCCGGAGACGGATAAGGCGCCCAAACCCCTTAATCAAACTCCAAAACCAGGCCATCGTAGGCCAATTGCATGCCCTTGGGTAGGGATTGGCTCACCTCCTCGTGGCGGCCCAAATAATGCGATATGTGGGTGAACCAGGCCTCCTCGGGCGCAAGGTGCCGGATGAGGGATACGGCCTCCGCTAAATTGAAATGCGATACGTGCGGCTCCAAACGCAAGGCGTTCAAGGCTATGGTTTTTGCCCCCTCCATTTTCTGCAATTCCTCCGGAGCAATGTAATTGGCATCGGTGACGTAGCAGAAATCACCAATGCGGAAGCCAAGCACCGGCAAGCGGTGGTGCATCACCTGAATGGGAATGATGTGCACATCGCCAATTTGGAAGGGCTCCAAACCTATGGTTTTCAACTCTAAGTTGGGAACGCCGGGGTACTTTTTCTCCGCAAAGGCATAGTGAAACTCGCGGCGCAGGGCGGTTTCTACCTGTGGGGTGCAATAGAGCGGCATGTCGGTCTTTTGGGCGAAATTAAAGGCCCTTACGTCGTCCAAGCCCGCCACATGGTCTTTGTGCTCGTGGGTAAACAGCACGGCATCCAAGTTCTTTACTTGCTCGCGGAGCATTTGCTGCCTAAAATCGGGGCCGGTGTCGATGACCACGCGGGTATGGGCGGTTTCGACCAGGATGGAACTGCGCAGGCGCTTGTCTTTGCTGTTGGTGGAGGTACATACCTCACAATCGCAAGCAATTACGGGTACTCCCTGGGAGGTTCCGGTGCCTAAAAAGGTTATTTTGAGGGGGATGGCCATGCTTAGGCCGTCTGGGCTTTGCCTTTCCAGATGCCGGTTAAAATGGCCAGGGTACGCTCAATCTCTTCTTCGGTGGTGTAGCGAGAAAAAGAGAAGCGCACGCCGGGGCGTCCGACCGGGGCGCCGATATGTGCCAAGACATGGCTGCCGGTTTGGGCACCCGAAGAACAGGCGCTGCCGCCGCTGGCCGATATGCCGTGGATGTCCATTTTCATGAGAAACATTTCGGCGTCGGGGGTTTCCGGAAAACTTACGTTGAGCACGGTGTATAAATCGGTGCCGTCGGTTACTCCGTTGCATTCCAATCCGGGAAATTCGTTTTGCAGGCCTTCCAACATGCGGAGTTTGAGGCTGCGTATGCGGGAGGCATGTTCGTCCATGCCTTCCACGGCCAGGCTTAGGGCCTTGGCCAGCCCGGCGATGCCGTAAAGGTTCTCGGTGCCGGCGCGCAAATTGCGTTCCTGAGCGCCTCCGGTAATGAAAGGGGCCAGTTTTACGCGGTCGTGGTCGATGTACAAAAATCCCACGCCTTTGGGGCCGTGCAGCTTGTGTGCCGAGCATGTGAGCATGTCTACCGGCATGTTTTTTACATCAAAGGGGAAATGCCCCATGGTTTGGACGGTGTCGGAATGAAACAGCGCCCCGTATTGCCGACACAGTTGGCCTACCGCGTGCAGGTCAATGGTGGTTCCGATTTCGTTGTTGGCGTGCATGAGCGATACCAAGACTTTGTCGGATTGGGCCAGGTGTTTTTCCAGGCTTTCCATGTTGAGCCGCCCTAGGCGGTCGTGGGGAATCCAGTCTACCTTCACTTTTCCTTCAGCTTCGAGGGCTTCGATGGTGTGGGTAACGGCGTGGTGCTCAATGGGGGAGCTAATGATGTGCCGAATTCCCATGACTTCTACGGTTTTGCGGAGGGCCATATTGTCGGCTTCGGTTCCGCCGGAGGTGAAGCAAATTTCGGCGGGAGCAGCTCCAATGAGTTCGGCGATTTGGCGTCGGGATTTTTCGAGATAGGCCCGTGCCTGGCGCCCATGGCCATGAATGGAGGAAGGATTTCCAAAACAATCCCTCATGATGGTTTGCATTTCCTGTATAACCTCTTCGGCCATGCAGGTGGTTGCGGCATTGTCTAAATAAATGCGGTTCATACCTTGCTGGGGCTAAGTTGTTGAATGTGGTTCAGCATTTCCTCGGCCAAGTTATCGGCCATTTCTTGGTTTGGGGCTTCGGTGTAAATTCTAAGGATGGGTTCGGTATTGGATTTGCGAACGTGCACCCAGGCATTTCCGCGGTTTATCCAAAGTCCGTCGATGGTTTGGATGTCTTCTTGGGCGTATTGGCTGGTGAGCTGTTGAAGCACTTCGTCGGCCGGGGCTTTTCCTTCCAGGTTCACTTTGCGTTTGCTCATGGCATAGGCCGGATACTTTGCCCTGATTTGGGTTGGTTTCAATCCGGTTTCGGCCATGAAACTAAGGAAAAGTGCCACGCCAATAAGGGCATCTCGGCCGTAGTGCAAATCCGGGAAAATAACGCCTCCGTTACCTTCACCACCCAGCACGGCACCCACTTCTTTCATTTTTTGCACCACATGCACTTCGCCAACGGCAGAGGTAAAGCGTTCGCAACCGTGCCAGGCGGCCACATCGGCCAAGGCGCGCGAAGAAGAAAGATTGGAGACCACGGGTCCGGGGCGCTTGGCCAGCAGGTAATCCGCCATGGCCACCAAGGTATATTCTTCGCCGAAGAAGCTGCCGTCTTCGCAGACAATGGCCAGTCGGTCCACGTCGGGGTCGACCACAAAACCTACGTCGGCACGGCTTTCTTTTACTTGTCGGCAATAGCCTTCCAGGTGTTCGGGCAGCGGTTCGGGGTTGTGTGGGAAGCGTCCGGTGGGTGTACCGTAGGGGTTATGGATTTGATTTACGCCTAAGGCTTTTAGCAAAATGGGCAATGCTACGCCTCCGGAGGAGTGCACCCCATTTATGGAGACGGAAAAATTGGCTGCGGCAATGGATTCTTGAAGGACGAAAGGAAGCTGCACAATTTGGTCTACATGTTCTTCGATAAAGGCATCGGCAAGCTTAACGCTTCCCAATTGAGCCACATCTACGTAGGGGTTTCCGCCTTGCTGCACCAATTCCATAAGGGCTTGGCCGTCGGCTGCGGAGAGGAACTCGCCTTTTTCGTTGAGGAGCTTAAGGGCGTTCCATTCCACGGGATTGTGGCTGGCGGTTAAAATAATGCCTCCTTGGGCTTTGTAGGCGGGCACGGCCATTTCTACGGTGGGCGTTGTGGAGAGCCCCAGATCGGTAACTTGTATTCCGCAAAAGGCTAAGGTATGCGCCACCATATTGGCCAAAGAGGGACCGGAAGGTCGGGCATCTCTTCCCAAAATCACGTGAATGTTTTGGTTGGGGTAGCGCTGTGTAAGCCATTGGGCGTATCCGGTAGCAAACTTCACCATGTCCGGAGGCGTTAAATTTTGGCCCGGCACACCACCGATGGTGCCACGAATACCTGAAACCGATTGAATTAAGGTCATAAAAAACCGCTTTTGTGCAAAGATAGCCAAAACGGATAGTATGCCTTGGAATCCGTACCTTTGTTCGGACTTTTCGTTATATGCAAGAATCCGAAGACCAGAGTTACGACCTCCAACTTATCCAAGCCTTTGAAGAGGGGCAAAATTCAGGCGAAATGCGCTACTTTGATTCGGAAGAGTTTGAAGAGATTACCTCTTATTATTTAGCCGTTGAAGACACCGAAAATGCGCGCGATGCCATTTCTCATGGCTTAGACCAGCATCCCGGCCACTCGGATTTACTACTAATGAACAGTAGGGTTTTGCTTCATGAGGGCAAATTGAATCAGGCGCTAAACCAGCTTGATGAGCTGTTGTTGGAGCAGCAAGACAACGATGAGCTTTGGGCACTAAAAGCCGAGGTATATTCAGAGCTGTTGGAACACGACCTGGCCATTTTGTATTACCAAAAAGCCTTGGAAGTTTGTGATCCGGACAACAGGGCTTATTATCAAGTGGAAGTAGCCCATGAGCAAATCATGAAAAATGATGCCGAGGCTGCAGGACGTACCCTCAAAATGTGCTTAAGGTCTTATCCGGACTATGAGCCAGCCTACACCTCGCTTTTTGTTTTGGCGAATGCTAACGACGAAGTGCAAGGTGCCTTGGCCTATTTCAAGAGACTCACCGACAAAAACCCCTACAATAAACTGGCTTGGTACAGCATGGGCTTATGCTACAAGCAGCTGGATTTGCATGAGGAATCGGTGCACTGTTTTGATTTGGTGCTCACCATTGACGAGGACTTTTATGAGGTGTATATGGATTTGGCCAACGCTTACATGGCGATGGAGTGGTGGGGAAAAGCCCTCGAAGCTTTAAAAACCGCCCGAAAAAGCTATAATGACCCAACACAAATCCTTTATTTGAGGGCGGAATGCTATTTCCACCAAGAGCGGTACAACAAATCGCTGTTTTGCTTCCGAAAAGTGGCTCATTACTTACCTGACCATGCCGAAGCTTGGTTTGGCATAGGCCTTTGTTTGCACGAATTGGGGCACTCAAAGGAAGGCTTAGCACACCTAAACCATGCTTTAAGCCTGGATTCTGAGAGTTTTGACATGCGTCTTGGCAAGGCCAATATGCTTAAAGAAATGGGTGAATTCGGTGAAGCAGAGAATGTGTATATTCGACTTTCGGAAAGCCACCCCGACCATTGGGAATTGTTCTTTGACCAGTCCGACTTGTATGTTCGGATGGACGATTTCAGCTTAGCAGCCTCTTCTTTAATGGAGTCGCTGAAAATTGAGCCGAATTCTGCAGAAATCCTTTACCGGCTTGCCGCCATTCAATGGCGCAGAGGCCTAAAAGAAGACGCTGCAACTGCGCTCAATCAGGCCTTGCTTATCGACTATGCAGGACACAAAGACATGTTGGATTATTTACCTGACTTAGAACAAGACCCATTTATTATCGACATTATTGAAACCCATAAATCCCATGGAAATTAAGCTCCCTTTTGTTCCCGAACGAAGCCAAAAGCCCAGAAACCATGGTCTTAATATGGTTATGGACAAAGGCCTTAGCCTTAGGCAGGTAGAAGACCTATTGGACACATCGCAAGCGCTTATAGATTTTGTAAAGCTGGGCTTTGGCACCTCTTTGGTGTATCCAAAAATCAAAGAGAAGCTGCAACTCTATAAATCCGCCGGAATAAAGCCTTATTTGGGTGGAACCTTATTTGAAGCCTTTGTAAAGCGCAACAAAGTAGAGGACTACCTTCGGCTCATGGATGCATGGGATTTGGATGTAATGGAGGTTTCGGATGGTTCCATTCGAATTGCTCCTGACCTAAAGTGCGAACTCATTCATGCCATGTCCAAAAGAGCCTTGGTGCTTTCGGAAGTTGGCTCCAAAGAAGAAGGCATTTTGATTGCTCCCAACAAGTGGAAACAAATGATGCAAGATGAGCTGTCTGCCGGAGCGTGGAAGGTAATTGCGGAAGCGAGAGAAAGCGGCACCGTGGGCATTTACAGACCTTCGGGAAAAGCCCATACCCAATTGATCAATAAAATATTGGGGGTAATTGAAGCCGAAAACATCATTTGGGAGGCTCCGCAAAAGCCGCAACAAGTGTTTTGGATAAAATTGCTGGGCGCCAATGTGAACTTAGGCAATATTGCCCCGGAAGAAGTGATTCCTTTAGAAACACTAAGGCAAGGGCTTAGAGGCGATACTTTTTTCCATTTTTTACCCAAAGATTTGGCAGAAAACGAAGTACAAAACCTAAACATCCCCGACACATCCTCTTACCTTAAGAAATCGTCTAATGAAGGAGTTAAGCGTAAACGAACTAAAACAAATGCAGGATAAAGGCGAGTCCTTTACCCTAATTGACGTTAGAGAACCTTACGAAGCCGAAATTTGCCACATCAATGGCACCCTTATTCCTATGGGAGAAGTTTTGGATCGGCTTAGCGAAATCCCCAAAGAGGGAAAAGTGGTGATGCACTGCCGCTCCGGTGGGCGCTCCGGTACCGTAATTCAGGTACTTGAAGAAGAGCATGGCTACACCAATCTCTACAACCTCAGTGGAGGTATTTTGGCTTGGTCGGCACAAATTGACCCAAGCCTACCTTCCTACTAATTATTAGCAAATCAGCCTATGAAGGTTTTCGGCACGCTTACTATATTGCTGAAAGGTATGGCTATGGGTGCCGCAGACGTGGTCCCAGGGGTTTCAGGTGGAACCATTGCCTTTATTACCGGCATTTACGAGCGTTTATTGAATGCCATTAAAAGCATAAACCTTTCCCTTTTAGGAACCCTTAGGTCCAAAGGAATTGCCGCTGCTTGGAAACAGGTCGATGCCGGATTTTTGCTACCCCTACTTGCCGGGATTGCCATCAGTTTGGTGAGTTTGGCACGCTTGCTCACCTATTTGCTCGAAAACCACCCCATTCCCATTTGGTCCTTTTTCTTTGGACTGGTGCTGGCCTCGGTTTGGGTGGTGCAAAAGCAACGAAAAACCAAGCATTGGAACCAGATTCCTGCATTGCTTGTAGGTGCAGGCCTAGCCTTTTGGATTACCATGGCGGTGCCTGCCGAAACACCTGAAGCGCTTTGGTTCGTTTTTTTGTCCGGTGCTATAGCCATCTGTGCTATGATTTTACCGGGCATTTCAGGTTCGTTTATTCTCCTGATTTTAGGAAAATACGCCTTTATAATGCAGGCATTTAAAAACCTAGACCTCCTTACTTTGGCTGTTTTTGCTTTGGGTTGCCTAACGGGCCTGCTAAGTTTTGTACGCCTTGTTTCTTTCTTCTTTAAAAAATACCACGATTTCACGGTAGTACTGCTCACCGGCTTCATGTTGGGTTCTTTACCCAAACTTTGGCCCTGGCGCGTGCCTACGCTTGTTTTGGAAACAGCCAAAGGACCAAAGGTTATTCAGGAAAGTGCCGTTCTCCCTCAGGAATTTGTGCAACAAACGCAGCAAAACCCGGAACTTACCTGGGCTGTTATGGGTTTAGTGGCAGGCATGCTCTTGGTAGTATTGCTGGATTTTGCCCCTAAACCAAAAACGCAAGAATGATTTGCTACGGACTCATTGGTTACCCGATTGCTCACTCCAAAAGCCCGGAGCTGTTTGAGCAGATGTTCCAAAAATTTGACTTAAAAGGGAGAGAATACAGGCTGTTTCCTCTCCAAGATCCCTCCAAGGTTTATGAGCTTGCCCAAGACCAAACCCTAAAAGGCCTCAACGTTACGGTTCCTTGGAAGTCTTCTATTATCAATTATTTAGACGATATCGACGAGAAAGCAAAAGCCATCGGTGCCGTCAATTGCATTTCCATTGAACATACTTCCCGCGGGCCTTGGCTTAAGGGATACAATACCGATGTTATGGGGTTCTGGGAGGACCTTAAAGCTTGGGGCCTTCCCTCAAATCCCAAAGCGCTGGTCTTAGGCAATGGAGGCGCATCCAAGGCCGTGACTTTTGCGCTGGAATGGGCAAACATACCTTACCAAGTGTTAGCTCGAACCCCTCGGAATTCAATGGAATTGGATTGGGCAAAGGCTCCATGGACCATTTGGAGGGAAGCCAACCTTATTGTGCATACTACACCGGTAGGCATGACGGGTATCCCTGACCGAATGCCTTTTGTTCCCAAAAACGGCTTAGACCACCAACCCCGGGTCTACGATTTGGTCTATGCCCCTTCGGAAACCCCTTTTATGCTGGAAGCGCAGGCTCAAGGCTGTAAAGTAAAAAATGGCTTAGGCATGCTCCAAAGGCAAGCCGAGCTTGCCTTGGAGCTTTGGGAAAAGGATTTGGCTAAGGCGCCCCAATAGCCATAAAGCTAAAGGCTCGGTCTTCAGGCAAACCGCTTTCGTCATAGGTTTCTATCCGAAGCTGGTAAGCATCTGCTGCGGCCAGTTGCACAGGACTGGTGGCATAATTCATGGCTCCGCTGGATTCAAAGGCTTGCGAGACTAAAGCCACGGGAACATCCGCAAAGGCTTGACTAAACCGAATAATATATACTCCTACACCGGTTTTTTGGACCTCAAAGCCACCTCCCTTCAAGGGCATTCCGTCGCCTCCAATATGCCCCCGAATAAGACGCTCGGCTACCATTTGGGTTTGAACGGGTACAGCCACCTGAGTAGCAGGAACCTGTACAAGCCAGGACTGATAGGCTCCTTGAGGTTGTACCGGGCCAAAAGAGTAGCCCGAAAACAGCAATTGCACATAGCCGGTTTGCCAGCCGTCGCCACCCAAATCCCAGGCTTCCAACAGGTAAGGGCCGGGAGATAAGGGCATGGACTGCTGAAACGCCATATGTTGACTAGGGCCGCTGCCCCCCGATGCTACCGTTTGCCCTTGCGCGTTTTTAAGCGACCATTGGTTTTGGTGACCCTGAGAACCATACCACACCTGAACCATGGCCGGGGTAGTGGCTGATGGTTGCCATTGATAACCAGCATTTAAGGTAAGTAAGCCCGAACCACCGGGTACCAAGCGGCCCTGGGCGTCAGCCATGACTTGCTGCATGCCGGTTCCTGCCAAAGCTCCACTTTGTAAATAGCCGCTGGCATGCAGTTCTCCGTCAGAAGGCCGCAAGTCAATGCGGTGATTTCCTGCAGGAGCGCGCCATTCAACAGGGCTTGCTGCTTGCCAGACTAAGCTACTGCCATTGGACTGCAGCGAATGAAGCAAAGGGCCGGGCAGCCTTAGGGTGTCTCTAAGCCAGGTTTGACCGGCCACTTCCAAAGCACAGCCGGGTTGAAGCACGCCAATTCCGGTGTTCCCTTGCACCAATAAACCATTGGGAGGCGCTTCAATTTCCCCGGCATAGGAGTGGCCAATAGCCACATTGCCTTGGATGTCGAACCTATTGATGGGCCTAAAATCGGCAAAGCCAATTCCGGCCGCGTGTTGGGGGTGGAGGACATGAATCGGTAAGCAGCATAAGGCTGCAATCCAAGTTTTCATGTCGATTAAAATTTGACTTAAAGATAATACAAAACCACCAAAAGAAAAAATAAATCACATTCTAGGTATATTGTATATTTCTAAAATAGAATAACAAAGCTCGTTTTTAGGAAAGCCCTGCCACCACTCCCCTATTCTATACCCATTTGCCTCCATTTGCCCTTGGAAAGCCCTACTTTTGCCCTATGAAAGCACTGTTGGTTTCTCTGCTCTGCATTGGCATCTTTGGATCTTCTCCCGATTCAGACGAGGGTTTCGGCCCCGAAAAACTGCTAAGAACCCCCGACAGCCTTAGGGTCCAAACGACCCAAGACAGCCTGATTGCCTTACACTTGGAAACAGATGAGCCACGGCCCTTGATTCAATGGCTCCAATGGGAAATTGTGCAAAACCGAAGCTCCTCAGCACTTCAGGTACTCCAAAGCCTTTTGCCTCGCCAAGACGTTCAAGGCATAGATCAATTCCATGCCGCCATGGCCTGGGCACTCCAAAAGCAAGGAAAGTATAAGAATGCACTGCCTTACGCCCAAAAGACCTTAGCACTAAATCCCCAATGGTGCTTCGGTACGGGAAACTTTTGGGTAAAATACCTGGAAGCCCGTGCCAACCCTTTGCAATCTCCGCATACCTTTTTAGACCTAAATACAGAAGTGAACCTTAGGCATAAGAAGGAAACCCAAGGCAACCCGGACCAAGTACAGGCCTGGAAAAAACTGCGCGGGGAGCTTTCCGGTTTTTTAGAGTATCAAGGCCTGTTGATGTCAGAAAACGACCCTTGGCTTGCCCAGCTTTGCCTCGATTTGGGCGACCTGTATTTTTTGACCGGAGAGAACGAAGAAGCTAAAGTTTGGTGGCAAAAAGCCCAGGCATTAAATCCGGATTTTGAACCAAACATTCAAGACCGAAAATCCGTTTTACGGAGTACCTTCTTTCAATACTTCACTTGGTGGAAGATTTTGATTGGAGTGTTGGTGCTGGGGGGGCTCGCCTGGTGGTTTTCGCTTAGCGCTTCCATCAAAAAAACAGGAAAATGAGGCTAGCGTTCGTATGAAATTCAAACTAGAATCGGCGTATAAGCCTTTGGGCGATCAGCCCATGGCTATTGCAGAAATCACCCAAGGCATTAAGACCGGAATCCCCTTTCAAACGCTCCTGGGAGCTACCGGAACAGGAAAAACCTTTACCATGGCCAATGTGGTGGAACAGGTGCAAAAACCCACCTTGGTATTGAGCCACAACAAAACCCTGGCAGCACAGCTGTATGGTGAATTCAGGCAATTCTTTCCGCAAAATGCCGTAGAATACTTTGTGTCCTACTACGACTATTACCAACCCGAAGCCTACATCCCTACCAGCGATACCTACATTGAAAAAGACCTGAGCATCAACGATGAAATCGAAAAGCTCCGTCTTTCGACTACTTCGGCCCTGTTGTCCGGCAGAAGAGATGTGTTGGTCGTGGCATCGGTTTCCTGCATTTACGGCATGGGAAACCCTGAGGATTTTTATGCGCAAACCATTCGCATTAAGGTTGGAGACCACATCAGCCGCAATAAATTTCTGTACCAACTTATTGAAGGACTATACTTTAGAACCGAGCAGGAGTTTAAAAGAGGCACCTTTCGAGTCATTGGCGATACCGTAGACGTCTTTTTGGCTTACGCCGAAAATGCCGTTCGAATTTATTTCTGGGGCGACGAAATTGAAGCCATTGAACTTATTGATCCGCTTACCGGACAAGCCTTGGACAAAATGGATCAGTTTACCATCAATCCTGCCAACCTTTTTGTAACTACCCGCGAACGCATCAAAGGCGCGACCTACAACATTCAAGACGATTTGGTGGCTCAAATTGAGTTTTTTAAAGAAACCGGCAAGCCGCTGGAGGCCAAACGTCTGGAGCAACGGGTAGAATATGACCTCGAAATGATTCGGGAGCTGGGTTATTGCTCCGGCATCGAAAACTACAGCCGCTATTTTGACGGTAGAAAACCCGGTACACGCCCCTTTTGCCTGCTCGATTATTTCCCCGACGACTGGCTGCTCATCATTGACGAAAGCCACGTAACCATTCCCCAAATCCGCGCCATGTACAACGGCGACCGCATGCGAAAAACAAATTTGGTGGAATATGGATTTCGCCTTCCGGCAGCGCTTGACAACCGCCCCCTAAAATTTGAGGAATTCGAAGGACTCATTAACCAAGCCGTATACGTGAGCGCTACCCCCGGCGACTACGAACTCGATAAGTCCGAAGGACTTTTTGCCGAACAAATCATTCGCCCCACAGGATTGCTGGACCCGCTCATTGAAGTGAGGCCCACCAAAAACCAAATCGATGATTTAATCGAAGAAATTAACCTACGGGCCGAACGCGACGAGCGGGTGTTGATAACCACCCTCACCAAGCGCATGGCTGAGGAGCTCCACAAATATTTCCAAAGATTGCACATCCGCTGCCGCTACATTCACTCCGAAGTGGACACCTTAGAACGCGTTGAAATTCTAAGGGAATTAAGACTGGGCATCTTTGATGTGCTTATTGGAGTGAACCTGCTGCGCGAAGGATTAGACCTGCCCGAGGTGTCTTTGGTGGCCATTTTGGATGCCGACAAAGAAGGCTTTTTACGAAATCAACGTTCGCTCATTCAGACCATTGGACGCGCCGCCAGAAACGTAAACGGCACCGTAATTATGTATGCCGATCGGGAGACCGAATCAATGAAAAAGGCCATAGAAGAAACCGAACGCAGGCGCGAAAAGCAAGTGGCCTACAACTTAAAACACAACATGAAACCGACGCCCTTGGTGCGCGACCGCGAAGCCATTCTACGCAGCACTTCCATGGGTGGGAAAAGTAAAAAATACGAGGATTATAAGCAGCCCGAAGAAAGTGCGCTGGCTGCCGAAGCCAATTTGGACTATGCAGGCCCTGAGGCCCTGAACAAACGCATAGAACAGGTGCGCCGACAAATGGAAAAAGCCGCCAAAGCCTTGGATTTCATTGAGGCAGCGCGCCTTAGAGACTTACTCTTTGA
>CAZJFM010000067.1:0-12073 GCA_964545365.1 uncultured Candidatus Competibacteraceae bacterium
ATTGCAAATCCAGCACCGCCGAGGGGTTGGGTGGGTTGTTGGAGCCGATGGTTACGCCCTGGGCCGTGGCGCTCAAGGAAATAAAACAAAGTGCTGAGAAAAGGACAATCTTTTTCATAATATATAAATGTTCAAAAAAAATCAAGGGCAGATTCTGGTAATGGTTACTTGGCCATGCCCGGAATGCGTGTTGGAAGTATTGCTTTGGTTGGTGCCGTTATTGAAGGAACCGCCCCCACCGCCGCCGCCGTTGCCGCCGCAGTTGATGTCACCGCCGCCACCGCCACCGGAATAGCCGCCGCCACCGCCGCCGCCATGGGGACCGGTACCACCACCTCCTCCAAAGCCGCCTTCGTTGCCGGCGGACCAGCAAAGGCACCAGGTAGCACCATTGCCTCCGTTCAAATAGGATTGAGCATCTGTCCCTGCCGGGTTTGAGCCGTTTCCACTGTATCCTGCCCCACCACCACCTTCATAGCCGCAGCCGGAGTTGCTACCTCCATTTCCATTGGTTCCTCCGGCAGCTCCATTACCGCCCAAGCCATTGGTTCCGTTTGGTCCGGTTTGACCGCCTGAGCCATTGTCTCCGTTATACCTTCCGGAACCGCCGCCACCGCCGGCGATAACTAGTATATTGTTGGTATTCGTGACCACGTAGGAGCCACCTCCGCCACCTCCTCCCAATTGGTTGTTGATGGTTTGCTCCTGACCTTTTTGACCTACCAATATTCGAATTACTTGTCCTGCGTTGAGGCTAAAGTCGCCTTGAATAACTGCCCCACGGCCGGGAGTACCGCTGCTGTAGCCGGAAGTACCGTTGGTTTTGCCTCGGCCACCCTCCGCGCCGGCAGCCTGGATGCGGTAAGTTCCGGATGCAGGAACAGTCCATTCTTGTATTCCGCTGCTTACATTCACCACACCGGGGCCATAGCTTGAGTTGCACTGGCTCTGAGAAGGTCCGGTCCGACCTGTTTGGCCACAATTCGTAAAGGTCCAGCTTTGTGGTTGACAGTTGGTTACGGTTACTTGTTGGCTACCCTGAACAGAACAACCAAAATTATCGCTTACCGTAAGTTGCACTTGGTAGTTTCCGGTTTGAGTCCAGGTTACCTGTGGATTTTGAACCACCGAACTTGCCGGGGTACCGCTTTGAAAAGTCCAGGCATAGCTGGCTCCGCTTTGATTTGCAGTAAACTGTGCTGCATTATTTACGTTTGGCGCAGTCGGATTTACCGAAAAGGTATTGTCCAACAATTGCACATTCATACTCAAGTTTGCGGCCGGAGAAACCCCACAGCCATTTTGTGCACTAACGGTTATAGCACGGTTCCCTGTTCCAGCCGAAAAATGCACTAAAATAGAATCGCTCCCCTGCCCCGAACTTAGGGTATCTTGGTTGTTGATGGTCCACAAATAGGAAGAGGCTCCAGACACCGGAGCCACCGAAAACCATACCGAATCTTGTCCGGGACACACCTGAGCCGGTCCTTGAATAGTACCCGGTTGGTTGGGTGGCGTAGTACATTCGCATTCGATGCTTTTCCACCCGGTTAAAAACCAAGACTCTACGCATTTGGTGGTGGTATTAAAAATTACCAAACCCTCGGGAGGATTGACAAGGGCATTTCTTTGGGTAGTACTCAATCGAGGCAAAAGCAAACCTCCATTGGTCGATTGCAAATCCAGCACCGCCGAGGGGTCTGGAGGGTTGTTGGAGCCGATGGTTACCTGCGCCATCGTCATTTGGGATACACTCAAAAAGAACAAAATAAGTGAAAAAGAAATGGAACGAATCATAGTCAAAGCTACATAACTTAAGTCAACATAGTGAGCATTTTTTTTGCTGCTTCTTTCATTGAATAGGTTACTTTTGGGTTATACCTTTAGGTCAAGCCTCCACAGTTGGAGCTACTTTGACTTTTAAAACAAAAAAACATGCCCCTGAACAGCCACGAAATCGACTACTTTATTATAGGTGAAGAAATGCAGGCCTTGGCCATAGAATTAGACCCTATGGAAACGGCCGTTGCGGAGCCAGGAAGTTTTATGATGATGGAAGACCAAATCCAAATGCAAACCATTTTTGGAGACGGCAGCCAGGAAAATCAAAGCTTCATGGGAAAGCTCTTTAGTGCCGGCAAACGGGTACTCACCGGCGAAGGGCTTTTTATGACCGCCTTTACCAATCAAGGTAACGGCAAGCGCAAGGTGTGGTTTGCCTCCCCTTATCCCGGAAAAGTATTGCCCATGGACTTAAACCTATACGGCAACAAGCTCATTTGCCAAAAAGATGCATTTTTAGCCGCAGCAAAAGGCGTGAGCGTGGGTATTGAGTTCCAAAAACGCATCGGCACCGGACTGTTTGGCGGAGAAGGCTTTATCATGCAAAAATTGGAGGGCGATGGCCTGGCCTTTTTGCACGCCGGCGGCACCATCATCGAAAAACAATTGCAGCCCGGTGAAAACCTTAGGGTCGACACCGGTTGTTTGGTCGCTTTTGAGCAACAAGTGGACTACGACATTTCCTTTGTCGGAGGTTTAAAGAACACCCTGTTTGGAGGAGAAGGAGTCTTTTTTGCCTCCATGACCGGCCCCGGAAGGGTTTGGATTCAAAGCTTGCCTTTTAGCCGATTGGCCGACCGCATCATTGCTTCTGCCCCCAAAATGGGAGGAAAAAGCAAAGGCGAGGGCAGCATCTTGGGCGGTTTGGGCCGAATGTTGGACGGCGACAACCGCTAAGCGACAAAGTACCCACTAAATAAACCCAATTTGAGCTACAAGGTGGCGGGCTTCGCTTTTTGTTTGCCCCAGCCGCTGCGGTCCAAACTCCGGTATTGAATGGCTTCGGCCAGGTGTCTTGCTTCCACCGTTGGGCTTTCGTCCAAATCTGCAATGGTGCGACTGACCTTTAAAATCCGGTCGTAGGCACGGGCCGAAAGCTGCAGGCGTTTCATGGCATGTTCCAGCATTTGCCCTGCGGAATCGTTGAGTTTGCAAACCTCACGTACCATTCCCGGAGGCATTTGGGCATTAGCATGCACCCCATTTAGATCTCGAAAACGGTATTGTTGCCTTTGGCGCGCCTGAACCACACGAGTTCGCACCTCTTGACTACCTTCAGAAGAAGGTTTTTTGCGGAGCGATTCTAAATCTACGGGCACAACCTCTACATGCAAATCCATACGGTCGAGTAAAGGCCCGGAGATGCGGCTCACATAGCGTTCCACCGCTTGTTCAGAGCAGGAACAGGAGCGTTCCGGGTGGTTATAATAGCCACAAGGACAAGGATTCATGGCGGCAATCAGCATAAAACCAGCCGGAAAAGTCACTTTTAAGCGAGCTCGACTAATGCTCACTTCCCTGTCCTCCAAGGGTTGCCGAAGCACTTCAAGCACCGCCCGCTTAAATTCAGGCAATTCATCCAGAAACAATACGCCATTATGCGCCAAAGAAATCTCACCCGGCATGGGATGGGTGCCACCTCCTACCAAGGCCACATCGCTAATGGTGTGGTGTGGAGCTCTAAACGGGCGTTGATCCATTAGCCCATGTACCGTCTTTGCTCCGGAAACGGAATGAATTTTCGTAGTTTCCAGAGACTCCTCCAAACTCATGGGAGGCAAAATCCCGGGCATGCGGCGCGCCAACATGGTTTTACCGCTTCCGGGTGGACCAATCAACAGTACATTATGGCTACCGGCAGCGGCAATTTCCAAAGCCCGTTTAATTCCCTCTTGGCCACGCACTTCAGCAAAATCGGGTCGACCTTGGGTAGCACCTTCGGGAAGTGGTTCTTTGCCTTTTCCTTTGGGTAAATCTTTAATACCCTTTAACCAATCCAGCACATCCACCAAATGGGCGGCTCCCAGCACCTCTATACCATCTACCACGGAGGCTTCTGCGGCATTGACTTCCGGAAGCAGCAAATAGCGAAAGCCCCGTTCTTTGGCCAACAACGCCATAGGCAAAACCCCACGAACAGGCCTTAAACTGCCGTCCAACGAAAGCTCACCCATCATAAGGCATTGGTCCAACCGCTCCGAGGGCACCTGCCCGGAGGAAGCCAAAATCCCAACAGCAATGGGAAGGTCGTAGGCCGCGCCTTCTTTTCTAACATCGGCCGGAGCCATATTGATGGTGATTTTTTTACCGGGTTTTCGATAACCACTTTCAAGCAAAGCAGATTCTATTCTGCGTTCGCTTTCCTTTACGGCATTATCGGGCAGACCCACCAAATAAAACCGCAATCCTTCCACCGTGTTCACTTCAAGAGTTATGAGCATAGCATGAACTCCCTGCAAGGCTGCGCCATAGGTTTTTACCAACATGTTTCCCCAAATTTAGTAAACAACTAAAATACGAATTTCAATTTTAAGAACAAACAGGCCGATTGATTTTTTATTTGGGCGCCTTATCCGGTGCTTATTTCAAGTCCTCGGTGGTAGGGCTCGCCGGGCTAAGCGGTGCGTGGGCCCCCGAAGTTTCGAGGGGCCTCCGCCCGCTAAGCCCGGCCTGCCCCACCCCCTCCGGGCTTTCCATGCGCCACGGGGCGCAAATCCCAAATTCTCCAAAACTCCCCAACACCAAAGGGGTCGCAGATAATCCCCGACCTCGAAGAGGTCGTATATTTTATAAAACCTCCCCCTCCGACCCCCGACCCCAAAGGGGTCGCAGATATTCCCCGACCTCGAAGAGGTCGTATATTTTATAAAACCTCCCCTTCCGACCCCCGACCCCGAAGGGGTCGCAGATATTTATAAACTTTAAAAGTGAGGTGTATTCTAAGGCCCAAACCAATCCTCTAAATACCGCTCCTCAAATTCCACTTTTCCCACATCCAAAATCTCTCTAAACTCTGACCTAAACGATTTTCGCCTGTGCCGCTCCTTTTGATTCTTGATATAAGAAACCAAATCATCAATATCTGAATACCTACAAGAAAAGGCACCATACCCGGCCTGCCACTGAAACTTCGTCTTACAATACCCCTTATCTTGAATAAAAGCGTTGGACGCCTTCTTAATTTCCCGAATCAAATCCGAAAGACAACAACTCGGGCGAATACCAACCAGAATATGCACATGATCAGGCATACCATTTATCGCAATCAACCATTGATTCTTCCCCTGAATAATCCCGGTAATGTATTTGTAAAGCTCATCTTCCCAAGAAGCATCAATCAAAGGTCGACGAAACTTGACCACAAACACCAAGTGAACGTAGATTTGAGCGAAATAACCCGCCATATAAACCAATTTGCGGGTAAGGGAAATCAAATTTAGCAAAAAATAAGAAAAAAAAACACCTGCAAGACAAGGAAATACACCTAAAGTAGCTTCAAAGGATAGTTCACTTCACGCATGGTTTACCAACACAAACTTAAGGTTCAGCGATTTAAACCAAAAATTTAAAGGCACCCAAGGTCTCTCCTCCTAAAAATTGAGCTTACCAAGAAATCACAACCTGACCATTTCCGGATTGGCCACCGGTTTGCGTACTCCCGTTGGTCACCCCACCTATGTAGGAGGAGCCGCCACCACCGCCGCCGCCGTGGTAGGAGCCACCGCCACCACCATAATAGCCACCGCCACCGCCGGAAGCCAAAGTATTGCTGCCTGTGGAGGCGTTTCCTCCTTGGCCCAAGCTGCCAGCCTGTCCTGCCGGTTCGTTGTTGTTGTTGGCGCCACCGGCTCCGCCACTGCTTTGGGTTCCACCCAACCCATGACGCTGACCGCTATATCCGCCACTGGAACTATCATAACCGGCTTGACCGGTTAATCCCCCACCGTTGCCACCGGCACCGTTGCCCCAACTTCCGGAGCCACCGCCACCGCCGCCGCCGCCGGCAACAATCACCCGATCGCTAAGGGCAGTTCCACCAACGCGCACATCGGAGGCGCCTCCACCTCCTGCACAAAACCAGCTGGTATTTCCATAGTTATAGCCATTTCCGCCGCCATTCCAACCGCCTAGCATTGGGCTACTGTTGGAACGTTGTCCTTGGCCGCCTACATACACATGCAAGGTTTGTCCCGGGTTAACGGAGAGCGTACCTGAGGCAACACCTCCTTGACCGCCCGGTTGACTTCCCGTATGCCCTTGCGCTCCCGCAGCTCCTCTGCACGTAATGGTTACTTGATTTACGCATTGAGGAACCGTAAACGTTTGCGGGGCGCCGGTAAAACTGAAGGTCTGGTTTCCGGCTTGATACTGGCAATTCTGCACCACCACCTGCTGAGTATCCGAAAAACTGCATCCTTGACTGTTGGTTTCCGTCAAAATCACTTGATAGGTACCCGCCTGGGACCAAGAAACCGAAGGATTGGCCGCATTGGAACTGGCAGGAGTTCCACTTTGGAAAGACCACTGATACGATTGTCCACCATTGCTTGCAGTAAACTGAACTGTACTGTTCAAAAATACCGTACCGGGGCTATAGGTGAATGCGGCAGTAGGAATCGAGTTGCATTTGCAGGAAATATCTTTCCAGCCCGTTCCATGATGCACTTGCAAACACTCCGTACTAACATTATAAATGGTTAAACCCATGGCAGGATTTACGATGGCATCCCGCTGATTTGTAGTAAGTCGAGGAGGTAAAAAACCGCCTTGGTTGCTTCTGACTTCCAAACGAGCGGAAGGGTGTGGAGCTTGTGCAGTATCACCAATAAGCACCCCCTGCGCGCAGGTTTGGGCTATTTGAAAAAGAAAAAAAGAAGCAAAAACTAGATACCTCATGATTCACAATTTGATTCGAAAGTACCCAATTCCTATTAACTAAATATTAGAAAACAAACCCTAAAAACCACAACCCCGCCAGGGGGCGCATCCTTTATCCCCCCCAACCTCCATAAACCCCCGACCCCGAAGGGGTCGTATATTTTATAAAACCTCCCCTTCCGCCCCCCGACCCCGGAGGGGTCGCATATCCCCCACTCCTCCCATATCAAGACATTTTTTTCCTTTTGGCAAAGCCCCCAATCCGTACTATTTTCGAGCCATGAGATTCCCCTTAATGCTCCTTTTGTGCCTAGCCTCGGCGTTACAGGCCCAAGATCGTTGGCCTACCTCCAAAATCTACCATGAACTGCAAAAACTACTGCACACCCCCAGAGTGCTCTACATTGCCGCGCATCCTGACGACGAAAACACCCGAATGATTGGCTGGCTCGAAAACCACCGACATGCCGAAGTAGCTTACCTAAGCCTAACCCGAGGAGATGGCGGACAAAACTTAATTGGTCCTGAATTAGGTATTCCTCTGGGATTAATAAGAAGTCGAGAACTACTGGAAGCCAGAGCCATTGACGGAGGAAAGCAGTTTTTTTCCAGGGCCCGGGATTTTGGATATTCCAAAACCTACACCGAAACCTTTGATATTTGGGAAAAAGAAGCGGTATTAAAAGATGTGGTACGCGTCATTCGGGAATTTAGGCCCCATCTGATTCTCACCCGATTTTCGCCTGAACCGGGCGGCACGCACGGTCACCATACAGCATCGGCCATACTGGCTATGGAAGCCTTTGATTTGGCTGCAGACCCTAAGGCATATCCGGATTGTGGCAAGGCTTGGACAACCGAACGGCTGCTGTGGAATACCTCCTGGTGGTTTTTTAGACGCAGTGGACAAAGCTTTGTGCCCGATACTTTTTTACGCGTTCCCACCGGACATTACGTAGAGGAGTTGGGCCTTTCTTGCCCGGAAATCGCAGCCTATGCAAGAAGCCAACACAAAAGCCAAGGATTTGGGACCACGGCCGACTTTGCCGATACCCTAGAATATTTTCAACATCTTAAAGGCAGCCGCGTTTCTAAAGACCTTTTGGAGGGAATTCCACAAAGTTTGGAAGATTTGCCCGGCGGAAAAAAAGCAGACGCTCTAATCAAACAGCTGCTTAAATCGCCCCATAATTTTGGTAGTGAAGCATCCTTAGAACTGCTGCTTGAATGCTACGATGCCCTCGCCGATTTGGAAGATCCCGAATGCCGTAAAGAAAAGCAGGAGCTTTGTGCGCAACTCATTTTTCAATCCATGGGACTTAAAGTAGATGCCCTGGCGACTCAAGAAACTGCGGTAGCCGGCGATACCTTAAGCATACATTTAAGAGCTACTGCACCTAAACGCCTGAGCGAGGTGGTGCTACGAAGTAGCCTGAGCTCCAAAGCGTTGAACTTAAGGGGAGTGTCTAGCATTCCGGATCTGCCCCTCGAAGGTTGGTTGAGCAGTCTGCACATTCCCGTACAAGTGCTTCCTAAGGCCCCCATTTCGCAGCCTTACTGGTTGGAATCTCTGAACAACCCGGGGTTATTTACTGCCCAAACAGAACATATTGGAAAAGCCTGGAACGATCCGGTGGCAAAGCTTTTGCTTAGTCTGGAAGTCAAGGGGAGCACCATAAAACTTCCTTTGGAAGTACGTTGGGAGGGCCGCGACCGAGCTAAAGGGGCACTCAACTACCCATTTCGTATTTATCCTGCCCTTAGCGTACAAGCCCAGCAAGAAGCCTATGTGAATGTGTCTGGAAGCGATATAGAACTCAGTTTTAAGGTGAAAAATCACAGCTCAATGCCTAAAACGGGCAGCCTAAGTTTGGAACTAAGCGAAGGCTGGAAACAAAGCGAGATGCCTTCCCAGCTCAGCTTATCTCCGGGTCAAGAAAGTTTGGTTCGCATAAAGGTGCGCCCAAAAGGCGATGCCCAACAAGGAATTGGCACCGCAAAGGCCACTTGGCGAGACGCTACGGGTCAAAAGTTTCACCGAGGGTTGGAATACAGCCTTTACGACCATATTGGACCGGTAGAGTGGTTTCCGGAAGCGGCCTGCCGTTTGGTGCACCTACCCTTAACCATGCCTTGGTTTCAGGTGGCGTATTTGCCCGGTGCGGGAGATGAAACCGCTACGTATTTGGAGAAAGCGGGCTTAAAAATTCAAGAAGTAAGCCTCCAAAAATTGCTGGATAAGCAAGTGGATGCGCCCGTGCTTTTGGTAGGAATTCGAGCCATGAATGTAGCAGAAAACCCGGCCAACCTAAAAAGAGCCTTGGAGGACTATGCACGAGAAGGCGGCACCGTAATTATGCAATACAACACCAGTTGGGGATTGGACGACCCCGAAGTATTGGATGGCCTAAGCCTTAGTAGAAACCGAATTACCGACGAAACCGCCCCTTTGAGTCATTCTGAAACCCGCCACATGATAACCATGCGGCCATTGCCTATTCAAGATCAAGATTTTGAGGGTTGGGTGCAAGAGCGAGGACTCTATTTTGCTGGAAAATGGAGCCCGGAGTGGGCCGATGTGCTCCGCGGTGCCGATCCCGGAGAAGAAGAAGTGGGAGGCATGCTTATGGTAAGAAGCTATGGAAAGGGAACCTTGATTTACACCGGTCTTTCCTTTTTCAGGCAATTGCCGGCGGGAGTTCCGGGAGCGTATAAGCTGCTATTTAACATGTTGCAATACGGTCAGCAATAAACTTTGGAAGATAATATTGGGGCCCGGACCGCAGGAAAACCCTGCAGTACCAAGGGCTTTGGCTCCAAGAGGCTTAGGGCCACTGAGCGCTTAGCGAAGGGCGGCCTATGCCCTTGGAGCCTGCCCTTGGGACGAAGCGTTGCACTAAGGGCCGGAATTGCCCCCCAAATAAACCCTTGCATCCCTTTTCCTGTTAATTTTGCGCTATGGATGCAGTAGAAAACAGCTTTGACATTGCCATTGTCGGCGGCGGAATTGTGGGTGCAGCGACTGCTTATCGCTTGCAGGAAGCCTATCCGGATTTGCGTTTGGTGCTTTTGGAGAAGATGCCGAAACTGGCGGACCATCAGACCGGTAATAATTCAGGGGTGATGCACTCCGGCATTTATTACAAACCGGGTTCGCTAAAGGCTAAAAACTGCGTTCAAGGACGAAGAGAACTGGTGGAGTTTGCCAAGCAACACAACGTGGCTCATGAAGTTTGCGGCAAAGTGATTGTGGCTACTGAACCGGAAGAAATCCCTCGTTTGGATGGTATTCTTGAGCGTGGCAAAGCCAATGGCATCGAAAATTTACAAATGATAGGTCCGGACGAAATTCGGGAAATTGAGCCCCATTGTCGTGGATTACAGGCCATTCATGTCGGCTGTACGGGCATCATCGACTTTAGAGGAGCCACCGAAGCCATGGCCGAGGCCATGCAAGGTATGCAATCCGAGTCTGAAGTTCGCTGCAACACCGAGGTCTTGGGCATTCAACAAGAGGGCGATCTTCGGGTTTTAGAGACCAATCGAGGCCGGATAAAAGCAAAACATGTGGTGTTTTGCGCGGGATTGCAATCCGATCGTTTGGCCAAAAAAGACGGCATAAAAAATTCCATGCGCATTGTGGGTTTCCGTGGCGATTATTACGATTTAACAGAAAAAGGGCTACATAAAGTGAAGCACTTAATATATCCGGTTCCCAACCCCGCATTCCCATTTTTGGGTGTGCACTTTACCCGAATGGCCTTAGGGGGCGTAGAATGTGGTCCAAACGCTGTATTTACCTTTAAACGCGAAGGCTACGGAAAAACCGATTTTGATTTAAGAGATACAGCAGAGGCTTTGGGCTTTTCCGGCACATGGCGGTTGTTTTTCAAGCATTGGAAGTTCGGTTTGGACGAATACCGGCGCGCCTTTAGCAAGCGTCTGTTTTTAAAAACCTTACAAAGATTAATTCCCGATTTGGAAATGGACGATATTAAGCCCGGAAGAGCAGGCGTACGCGCCATGGCATTGGGTGCCGACGGTGAAATGATCGATGATTTTGAAATTGCCTACACAGAGGGAAGCATTCATGTTTTGAACGCTCCTTCGCCTGCAGCCACTGCTGCACTTGCCATTGGAAGTCAAATTCGGGACATGGCACGTACCCATTTTAATTTAGTCACTAAAGAAGCCTAGCAAGTTTATGTTTGGATGGTTTGGAAAAAAGAAAGTAAAAGCGGGCGACTTGGCGCCTCAATTGGTGGCAGTAGTGCACGAAGCCAGTACCGAAGGGTTTCCCTTCATTGCGGAAATGCTCAACGAAGAGCGGGAATTTGCACAATCGCCAAGCATTGAAGCTGAATCAAACGAATGGTTTCGTTATATTGTGTATGCTGGAAATTTGCTGCATTTAGAACAATATTTTGACCCTGAAGAAGCAAGTAAACTTCAGGGAATTTTAGCAACTGAAATCAGCCGGTTTATGGGAAAAGACCCGGAAACCGCGGACAGCATTTTGTTTGATTATTTGGACTTTATGCGCAGTTTGGATCAGCAGCATAAGTCTTTGGTTAAAACCATGAGTTTGGCCATTTTTCACAAGTATGAGCTAAATCGCTTCCAAAAGGAGCATTTTCAAAAGCTGAATACGCCCAACCCGGTGGTGATGAAAGATTTGATGGAGGTAACGGGCTTGTTTTTGTGGAATTGGGCCGTTTGGCTGGAGGAGCACAAGCTGCTTGTGTAGTTTTTGTGGCGCTATTGGTTGCACGCAGGGACGCCAAGGCGCAAAGGTTTAAGCGGAGGAAAGCAGAAGTAAAGGCCATTCATCATTCACCATTTATTATTACCCATTAGCGCAGAGAAGGTGGCACGCCAAGACGCAAAGGCGCAAAGGTTTCAGCACAGTAGAGTCTATGCGTGAAACAGCTGGCGCCGTGAAGCGCCCTTTTGCGGCTTTGCGACTTTGCGTGAAACCCTTAGCGCAGTATAAGGGCACGCAGGGATGCCAAGGCGCAAAGGTTTCAGCGGAGGAAAGAAGAAGTAAAGGCCATTCATCATTCACCATTTATCATTACCCATTAGCGCAGAGAAGGTGGCACGCCAAGACGCAAAGGCGCAAAGGTTTAAGCGGAGGAAAGAAGAAGTAAAGGCCATTCATCATTCACCATTTATCATTACCCATTAGCGCAGAGAAGGTGGCACGCCAAGACGCAAAGGCGCAAAGGTTTAAGCGGAGGAAAGAAGAAGTAAAGGCCATTCATCATTCACCATTTATCATTACCCATTAGCGCAGAGAAGGTGGCACGCCAAGACGCAAAGGCGCAAAGGTTTAAGCGGAGGAAAGAAGAAG
>CAZJFM010000068.1:0-10934 GCA_964545365.1 uncultured Candidatus Competibacteraceae bacterium
AATGATGAGGTAAAGACGGGACATTTCCCGTCTCTGAATGATGAGGTAAAGACGGAATATTTTCCGTCTCTCAATGATGAGGTAAAGACGGAATATTTTCCGTCTCTGAATGATGAGGTAAAGACGGAATATTTTCCGTCTCTGAATGATGAGGTAAAGACGGAATATCTTCCGTCTCTGAATGATGAGGTAAAGACGGGATGCCTCCCGTCTCTCCATGGTGAGGTAAAGACGGGCTGCCTACCCTCACTAAATGATTTACATGTAGGGCAATTCCCAGCTGCTTCATTGGGCATAGAATAGAAGCTGTCGGCTAGAAAATGCCTACAGCCGCTTTATTACGCACTTAGAACGGATACCCGATACCAATGTTTACCCGCAGATCATTAGATAGCTTAAAGCGCTCAATTACCCAACGTTCGCCAGGGGACATGGTAGGGTCTCTCAAGGGAATGGCAAAGTCTAGGCGGAAAATAAAGAATCCAAGATTCACCCTTAGTCCTAGTCCTGTACCTAGGGCAAATTCATCCATAAAACGATTCCATTCAAACTGGCCGTTGGGACGATCGTTATCCGATCTACTCAGCCAAATGTTGCCAAAATCCGCAAATAAGGCACCTTCCAAAAAGCCGTACATAGGAAAGCGAAATTCGGCTTGTCCCAACAATTTTATATCACCTACCTGATCTACCCGTCCGGCTCCTTCTTGCTGATAAGAACCCGGTCCAAGACTTCGGGGCAACCAAGCCCTCAAATCATTGGCTCCTCCGGCAAAAAAGCTTTTTTCAAAGGGTAAAACGTCGGTATTGCCATAGGCACGACCTAAGCCCACAATACTTCTAAAGGCCATTACGGTTTTCTTGCCAAAGGGATAATAATACCTAAAGTCAAACTCGGTACGCAAAAACTGGGCAAACTGAATGCCAAAGACCTCAAACTTGCCATTCTCGTTGGTTTGTTCGGGAGCGAACAACTGGTGACCTAAAGCTAGCAAGTTGCCTCCAATTTGTGCATTGAGTCGCGCAAAATAATAGGGTTTGTTGTTTGGATTGGTGGAGCCATTGGTTAGAGTAATGGTGCCCGAGCTGCTTTGGATGTAGTGCTGTCTAAAGGAGTTTTGCACAAATAAGTCTCCGGTTTCTTGCAAAAAGGCCTCGAACTCCGGGGTTTTATTGATGTTAATTAGACTTACTTCCGCCACGTTTACTTGATAAAACAATTCATGTCTTCGGCGAATCCATGAACGTTTGGGAGGTGGTTGGGTCCATTCGTAGCCAAACAAAATGGTAGATACGGTTCTATCGTAGTCGGGACGTCTTTGATAGTTTATAGAAGCCAGAACACGGCTTCTGGGACGTGCCCATTTCGAAATTCTAAAAGGAGCTAAAAACTTGGGCGTACTAAGGCTTATTTGTCCTCCAACTTCTAGGGTGTTAAAAGGTAAGCCGTCGGTAGAAATTTCGGTACTATCTCCTTGGATTACCTGTACTTCGGCTCCTCCATTGGCACTGATTTCTAAGATTTCCGCACCTCTAAAAATGTTTCGGTTGGTATATCCGGCTCCCAAACTAACCCCAAGGTTTCCATCGGTATTGGTACCTTGAATATCTGCTGAAATTCCTTGACGAGCCCCGGGAGAAAGCTCTACAATGCAATCCAAACTGTCTATGCGATTTCCGGTGATTCGGGGAATAAACCGAAGGTTGATGTAGCGAAACAATCTTAAGTCGCCAAGGGCCTTTCTTGTTAGGGCCTCTGCTCTTGGCTCGTATAGATCGCCGGGCCGCATAAATAAAGCACGAGATAGTACCCCGGGTCTTAATCTGCTCTTGCCATTGTATTTGATCCAAATACCTTCATGGAATAGCGAGTCTGAATAATCGTTTAATGTTAAACCCGGTTCATATTCCGGTATAACCACAATTCGCCCAATCCTAAATCTGTTGTGGTGATCTATTTTTAAGGTATCTCCACGATATACCGCAGTATAATTGGGGTTTGGGATTTTCATTTCTACCTGAACCTTATGGTTACCTGTGGTAGTATCTGCCAAAAACTCAACCTTGTTTTTGTCGAATAAATAAAATCCCTGGTCTCTAAAAATAGCGGCTATCCGCTCTCTTTCTTCATCCAACAACTGAAGGTCGAATTGAGCAGAATCCTCCTTAAGTGGCAGAACTCTGTTTTTAAATTTGTTTTTTTCGGTGAACCAATCCAATGTGGGGTCATCTACGTTAAAAAACAAACTGTCTATAAAATAAGCCGGCCCTCGATGTACAAGGAAATGTACCTCAGCTTTTTTCTTTTCGGGTTTTAACGCTACAGAGTCTTCAATAGAGGCATGAAAATAGCCTTTGTTTTTTATGAACTGCAGCATTTGGCTTTTGGTGCGCTCTATTTTGCTTGAATCCAAAAGGGTTGCGGGCTCCCCAATGTTTTGCAGCCACTCCCCAAACAGGAGTCTCTCTTTTTTTAGTTTTTTAGGCTTTTTTCCTTGGGCGATTCGCGCTTCATTGGCCTCTTGAATAGCAGAGTTTACGGAATCTAACTTTACCAATTGCTTTTCTTTTTTTTGCGCAAGCTTCTCAGGATTTGCAAGATTATATACCTGGAGGTAAAACCTATAGAGTCCAAACCATTTTCGATTGGTCTTCTGGGTAAAGAAAGAAGCTATTTCGTCGTTGCCGTTGTATTGGGGATCGGTTTCAATGACCTGTTGTTTTACCAAGAGGTATTCGTTTTCCTTAAGTCTTCTAGTAGGACTACAGGCAAGAAGTATCATGGCAAAAAGCACTGCCCAAACCGATAAAGGGAAAAAATGGCTCGGCTTCACGTTGCGAAGTTACATCATATTGAAGCTTGACCCTACAAATTCCTTGCCGCTTGCACTACCTTTGCAGTATGGAAGAAATTTCCAAGGCACAGAAGCAAGTTTTTGAGCGCTTACAGGAAGCAAAGGTTCGTAATAAGAACGCATTATTTGCTGCAGAGGGGCTTAAATGTATTCAGGATTTATTGAAATTCGGGGCTAAGGCTAAGTGGCTGGCCTATTCCAAACCTGAGCTTTGGAGGTCGTTCGAGCTGCCCGAAAGCGCCAAAGAAACTCCGGTATTTGACGCTCAGGCCTACCCGAAGCTTAGTCATTTAGCTACTCCTTCTGGTCTTTTTGGTGTTTTTTATCAGATGCCGTTTGGCGCTTCACATGAGCTAAAGCATGTGCCTACGCTTATTTTAGATGGCATTAAGGATCCGGGAAATTTAGGCACTATGTTGCGCACGGCACATTGGTTTGGCCTTAACCAAGTTATTCTTACCAAAGGTTGCGTAGATCCCTACAACCCCAAAACGGTGCAATCCACCATGGGAAGTCTGGTGGCTTTATCCTTGTTTCGCTTAACTCACGAAGAGCTGGTAGAGGCATTGCTCAATTTGAGTCTTAAACCGATTGCCTTGAGCTTGGAGGGGAATCCGTTACCTGCAGATGCAAGCATACAGAGCAAAGCATTGATTGTAGGTAGTGAATCTCATGGGGTAAGTGCGGAATTGCTGCGCGTATCCGAAGCTTGGTACTTGCCCGCGGCAAATCCACTTAACGCACCTGAATCTTTAAATGCAGCGGTTAGTCTTGCTGCGGTTCTGGGTCGAATGTTGCTTTAAAAAGGTACGTGCTAAGTCGGTTTTTTTCTTTTTGTTTTTCTGCATCAGGGGCTCCTGGCCACCACCAGCTCCACCATGACTCTTGGTTTTTTAAATATCCTGGAACGTCTTCAAGCCCGGAAAAAAAACGACGAAATACCAAATCGTCGGGAAATAAGGCTGCACCATTCGATTTATAAAAATTGGCGTTTATGTTTGCTTTATCCTCCGGGATGTTAGGCAGGGGCTGGAGAGGGGGGTAGTCTTTTAAAATAGGGGGCAGTTTTTCTTTGAACAAGGTTTTAAGTCCATCTTCTCCCATTTGTCTAAAAATGGTCCATTTGCCACCCAAAAGGCTGACCAAACCCGGTGCATGTTCTATGGTCAAATGTTTTCGGCTAATGGAAGAAGCTTTTTTACCGGACTTTCCGCCTAAGGATACCAGAGGGCGTATGCCTGAGAATTGCCCCAACACTTCCTTCTTATTTGGCCTTTTGCCTACATATTTTTCAATGGAGTCCAACATTTCCTGAACTTCTTCCTTTTGAGGTTCCGGAATTTTCGGAAATTCATTTAAGACGGCTTCGGTAGTGCCTGCCAACCATTTGTTTTGCCAAGGAACCATAAAAAAAACACGTCCTTGACTAACCGGCACTACCAGGGCTTCTTTCCAATCTACAAAATTGCCTTTAAGCAATAAATGACTTCCTTGACTCCACACCATACGATGAGGGCAAGAAAAACCCCACTCTTCCATATTTTTGATGGACTCAGGACCTGTGGCATTGAGCACATGGTTGGCAGTTAAGCAAAATGGCGCTCCATCAAACTCATCTATTCCTCGGATTTCCCAAGTATTTCCTGAAGCCTTGAGTCCACGAACGCGGGCATGGTTGAGCACATGTGGCGCATGGGTGTCCATCTCCATCCACAAAGCCGATAAAAACCCTTGGTCGGCAAAGCTTGCATCCAAATAACTTAATCCTATGGTAGTCTTTCCCTTAAAACCCGGCAATGCCTCTCCAAACCGTTCTTTGCCTAAGTATCTATGGCGTTCATTTTTGGGAAGTCCGGCCTTTTGGTCGTACCACCAAAGTCCCAACCGATACGTGATGGCCTGCCAGTGGTTTTGAGCAGGAAGAATGAATCGTTGTTTGGTGCAAAACTTAGGATAGGTTTTGAGCATCCACTGGCGTTCTTGTAATGCTTCCTTTACGAGCGCAAACTCACCTTGCGCTAAGTAGCGAATGCCTCCATGCAACAATTTGGTGGACCTACTTGAGGTCCCTTCGCCAATGTCGCCGGAGGTAATCCAATAAAACGAAATACCACGTATCCAAGCTTCTAAAGCCGCTCCAGCCCCCGTAGCGCCACCCCCTATGATGCACAACTGGCGAGGAGGCTCTTTTTGAAAGCCTTGAATGCGTTTTTTTCGGAGTTCTACTCCGCTCATGAGGGGCTTAATTCCACGTGTTTGTTAAGCAGTTGCACCAATTTGAATGCCTCATTTTCGCTAAGGTGCTGACCTAGGCGATAGGCTGCACCCGGCTCACCCAATTCAATTTTTCCTCCGGCAATGACCCACCAAGAACTGTAAAAAAACTGGTCGAGTTTTTGCTTGTCTTTTAATACCCTAAAAGGTCTGTCGTGCTTTAGACGGAAGTATTGAGGCTTGCCTTTTTTTCCATGAATATCTCGGCGCATCATAAACTGATTCCCATTTAGGAAGAGGGTTTCCATGCCGTATTTTTTAAAATAATAGGCTTTGGTTATGATGAAAGAAAAATAGCCCCAAAAGGCAAGAAAAACAATCAAAAACAGCTTGACGTCTCTTTCGTAGTCCAAAAAAAGACCTGAAGCCAAAATTAAACCGCACACATACCAAGCAATAAGCCATGCTTTCATATAGCCAATACGCTTGGCGTCTTGCTTTCCGGCTCCTTTAATACGAACCGTTAGACCCTCTTCGGAGACTTGGTAGGCAATGCGTTCGCTCAACAATTTCATAGGTATCTATTCAACGCAACAGGAGCGTATAGGTTTTAGCAAAGATAGCTTTTTGGCCCGGTTCGCTAAATTGGCCCAAGTACATCAAACCTGCATAATTTGGGTATTTTTGCGGGATGAAACTGCATATTCTGGCCGTAGTTCCTGAATTGTTGGAGAGCTTTCTAAAGCATTCCATTCCGGGTAGGGCTGTAGCGCAAGGCAAGGTGGAGCTAAAAATCATTGCTTTAAGAAACCATGGTACCGGGAATTATAAATCCATTGACGATTATCCCTATGGAGGAGGGGGAGGAATGGTGCTTGCCTGCGGCCCCTTGTCCGAATGCTTGGACGAGCTCATGAAAGAAACCCACTACGACGAAATTATTTACTTGAGTCCGGATGGAGAGCAACTTCAGCAAAAAGAAGTGAACCGATTAAGTACTCAACAGAATATTTTATTGGTTTGTGGACATTATAAAGGCATCGATCAGCGCATTAGAGACAGCTACATAACCAAAGAGATTTCGATTGGAGATTATGTGTTGAGTGGGGGAGAGTTGGCCGCAGCCGTATTGGCCGATGCCATTATTCGAATAATACCCGGAGCAATAGGCGATGAAATGTCTGCCCTTAGCGATAGTCATCAAGATGGATTATTAGCCCCTCCGGTTTATACCCGTCCGGAGGTTTGGAAAGGAATGCAGGTTCCTCCTGTGCTGCTTTCGGGCAACGATAAAGCGATTGCCGAATGGCGATTGGAGCAAAGCATAGAACGCACCAAAAAACTACGGCCCGATTTATTAAAGTCTGAAAAGGAGTAAGGTTAAGGCAGGTACTTACCCTCCAAGCTTAAGCTCTGCCATGCTTTTTGCCAAGTTGAAGC
The DNA here is from genome assembly GCA_964545365.1 of uncultured Candidatus Competibacteraceae bacterium. GTDB lineage: Bacteria > Bacteroidota > Bacteroidia > CAIKAF01 > CAIKAF01 > CAIKAF01. The sequence continues at coordinate 6,509 of CAZJFM010000068.1, forward strand.
GTAAAACTCTTTTTGGGCCAAAGGCCAAGTACCCTCCAAAACGTAAGCGCGCAAACTGCTGTCTTCTTGCATAAGGTAATACCAGCGTTGGGTTTCCATTTGGTTGGTAGTAATGGAAAGTCCCTCTAAATCTTGGCCCTTCCATCCCGACTTTTCCCGCTCCTTAGCAACCTTGAAATCTAAGGCTTTTTTGGAGGCATCTCTTGCCAAGTCTGCTATGTTGGCACTACTTAGGCTGTCGGTGAGTTCGCTTCGGTACAACTTAATTTCGGACCGGCCATCGGTAAACCATGCCATTAAGCTGTCGTCTTCGGTCTTTTTAACCAACCAATGGTAGGCTATATCCAAACTGTAGCCCTCTCCTTTTCGTGGTCCAAATTCAAAAGGTAGGTAGGATAGACTACTAAGCAGTTCGTCTTGAATGCCAACATAAGAGACCACATTAGCCTCCCCAATTTCAAAGTAGAAAAGGACCGAGTTGTATTGGTGGTTGATGTGAAAGTGGGCTAAATAAATGGTGCTCAAATACCGCGCATCTCCGTATATAAATGAAATAACCACCCGATCGGCAGGAATTCCATTTAACGTTCCGGTATTGACCTCCATGGCTTGCACGTTTTGAAGATTGGGGTCTTGGTACAAGTCCAATGCCAAATACCTCAGGCTATCGGCGTTGAAGGCCTGACTGACTTTATACAGAATGACATTAAACTCTGTTTTGCTATCGGTCACAATCCAAGACCTTTGGCCGGTGCGTTGAAATTCCCAATTTTGAGGAACCTTTAATTGCACATAATGTGGCTCAAGGCTTTGCTGGGCAAAAACACCCACCCATTGAAAAGCCAAAGAAATCAGCACTAAAAGGCCTATATGAATGCTTTGTCTCATGCCTTAATGTGTACAATTCTCGTGCCGAGCTTCGGCAGAGAATGAAATTTCACCGAGATATAACGGAAAAAAGCAGGTCGCAGCTTAGCAAACGCACGTTTTGTTTTCCATTGATGTGCTAAGCTCTTTGGCATATTGCGATTTACACACGGAGCTTAAGGCGCAGGGATAGAGGCCGGGAGCGCTTTTTGGCAGGGGCTATGGGCGGCTTAGGCGCGGACGTGGAGCTTAGCGGAACGCCCACAGCCATAGCCGCCCAAGCCTCTGCCCAAAAGCCGAAGGCCGAAAGCCCGTTAGCGCCCCAAACAAGCCCTTTCGTTCCCTTCGGCAATTGTGTACTTTTGTACATGGCAAAACAAAAGGAGCTTCATCAGCGTGATTTATCTTGGCTGGGTTTTAATCAGCGGGTGCTGGAGGAAGCGGCCGACAGTGCTTTGCCGCTGTTTGAGCGGATTAAGTTTTTGGCCATTTACAGTTCCAATTTGGAGGAGTTTTTTCGGGTACGCGTGGCTGCTATTCGGCAATTGCTGCATATTCCTTCGGAGGCTAAATCGGCTCAGTCTTTGCTGGCGGAAATTTCTGAACGGGTTGATCAGCAGCAACGCTTTTTTGGAGGCGTATTTTTTGAAGAGATCATCCCGGCTCTCAAGTCGGAAGGCATTGATTTAATGTTAAGTAGCGAGCTTCCGTTGAGCTGCCATGCCTTTGTTAGGAATTATTTTATGCGGGAGGTGTTGCATCAATTGCAGCCCATTTTGTTGGTTAAATCTAAGGTGGTCCCTTTTTTGCAAAATGGGGCACTCTATTTAGCGGTGGCTTTGGTTTCGCGAAAGAGTAAGGTTAAAGACCCTTCCAAACGTCGACTGCGGTATGCCATGGTGCAGATTCCCGGTCAACTGCCTCGTTTTTTGTCCATACCGGGCCAAGAGCAGCGCCATTTGGTGTTGTTTATCGACGATGTGATTCGTAACGGTTTAGATCAATTGTTTCCGGGCTATGAAATTGTGGCTTCTCATTCCTTTAAATTGAGTCGCGATGCCGATTTGCGTATTGAAGATGAGTTTACCGGAAATTTAATAGAAAAGCTGAGAGAAAGTTTGATTCGTAGAAAAACAGGAGCACCTAGTCGTTTTTTATACGATCAGCGCATGCCTGAGGCGATGTTGGATTTTTTTAAGGCCTCTTTTGATTTGGACCAAAACGATATGGTTCCCGGAGGGCGTTACCATAATTTTTCGGACTTTTTTTCTTTTCCCAATCCTTTTGCGCCGCAATTGGAGCGGCCCTTGCCTCAGCCTTTGCATGTGGCGGCATTAGATGCATTTCCCAGCATGTTTGAGGCCATAAAGCGTCAAGACTGGCTCCTTAGCTTTCCTTACCAATCCTACGATTATGTACTCCGGTTTTTGAATCAGGCAGCTATCGATCCTAAAGTAACTGAGATTCAAGCTACACAATACCGAGTGGCCAGCGATAGTGCCGTGGTAAACGCGTTGATTTCGGCGGCACGAAATGGCAAGAAAGTGACTGTTTTTGTGGAGTTGAAAGCCCGTTTTGACGAGGAAGCCAACCTCTATTTTGCCGACCGAATGGAACAAGCCGGAGTACGTATTATGTATTCTGTTCCCGGTCTAAAAGTGCATGCCAAGGCTTGCCTAGTTACCCGAAAAAGTCGAAATTCTCAGGGATTTAGACAATATGCCTTTATTTCTACCGGAAACTTTAATGAGAAAACCGCGCGCTTGTATTGCGACCATGGATATTTTACCAGTCGAGCCGATATTTGTCGTGAATTGGGACAGCTTTTTGTGGAATTGGATTATTGGAAGCAGCAAAGCCAGTTTAAGAAAATTCAGGTGGCGCGCTTTAACATGGTGGATACGTACCGTAAGGCCATAAAAAAGGAGATTTCTGCCGCAAAGGCCGGTTGTTCTTCCGGTATTTTTTTGAAAGTCAATAACCTGGAAGAGCCGGGGATGATTCAAGCGCTGTATGAGGCCGCAGAGGCCGGCGTACCTGTGCGCGTTATGGTGCGTTCCATTTGTTGTTTGGTCCCCGGCAAGGTTCAGGTGCGCCGCTTGGTGGACAAATTTTTGGAGCATGCACGGGTAGTGATGTTTCATAACCAGGGCGAGGATCGAGTGTTTCTTTCGAGCGCAGATTGGATGACCCGGAACCTTTACCATCGCATTGAGCTGGGTTTGGAGATAAAGGCAGAGCCTTGGCGTCAACAACTGCTGCACATGTATGAGTTGCAGTGGCGCGACAACCGTGCTGCCCGCTATTTAGACGCTTCGCTGAATATGCATCCTATTGATAATCAGCAGCCTGAGTTTAGGGCTCAGGAAGCCATTTATGCCTATTTAAAGGAGCACTCTTTTCCTATGGAAGGTGATTTGGGCGGCTAATCCTGCCCTTACTGCTACGCTTCGCACACCCGGCTCCTTGGGAGGCCATTCACAAAAAGCTATTCTGGCAGCAATCCTGTCCTGACGCTGCGGTCAGGACTATAAACCCTGACAGGATCATTTACAGAAGGTAAACTACGTACTTTAAATATGTCCGCGCCTTAATTCGTACCGACGCTGCGGTCGGCATCTAAGGACTTTGAAAACGCATCTCGTTATTGGCCTCCTACGGCTAGGTGGTGCGTGGCCCTACCTAAAAGGGTAGGTCTCCGCCCACCAAGCCCAAGGGCCGGCTGTGCTGCAGGGTATCCGTGCGGTCAGGGCCGCTTAAGCTCCGTAGGAAATTTACTTGTTAAATATGCGCTTAAACCGGAAGAATTCTTCTTTATTCACCTCAATATTGCCTTCCCCATCTCCAAAGTTTATAAAGCCATAAGCATCGGAGCTTTCGAGTTCAACTACATCATACTTTTTAAGGGTTACGTAGCTTTTGGTCAAGATAGCCCCTCGTTCACTTGCAGTTACTACACGGTTTCGTTCTTCTTCGGTTTCAAAAATACGGATGTTGTTGTTTCTGCGCATTTCGCGCAATTCTTGTTGCTGTCTCAAAAGGGCCTTTACATTTTCTGTGCTGTCTTGAATTCGTGCCCACTCTTTAGCCTTAAGCGTAGAATCTTGTATGAACTCTGATCTGGCTTTGGCCTTGGCGGTTGAGTCAGCAATAAAGGCAAGACGATTTTGAGCTTTGGCAGTGGAGTCTGCAATGAATTGTTGGCGGGCTTTTTCTTTTGCAGCGGCCTCTGCCTCTGCCTTAGCTTGCTCGGCTTTTGCCGTTGAGTCGGCAATAAATGCTTTACGTTTTACTAAGGCTATGGAATCGGCGATGAATTGTTTGCGTGCCTCTACCTTGGCGGTAGAGTCTGCAATAAATGCTTGACGTTTGGCCTGGGCAATGGAATCGGCAATGAATTGTTTTCTTGCTTCGGCTTCGGCTTTTGCTTTAGCCTCGGCCTCCGCTCTGGCTTGTTCTGCCTTGGCGGTAGAATCGGCAATAAAGGCTTGTCGCTTAACTTGAGCAATGGAATCTGCGATGAATTGCTGTCTAGCTTCGGCTTCGGCTTTTGCTTTAG
>CAZJFM010000068.1:11034-11148 GCA_964545365.1 uncultured Candidatus Competibacteraceae bacterium
CTCTTGCTTGTTCGGCCTTGGCGGTAGAATCGGCAATAAAGGCTTGTCGTTCGGCGCGGGCAATGGAATCTGCGATGAATTGCTGTCTAGCTTCGGCTTCGGCTTTTGCTTTAG
>CAZJFM010000069.1:0-11013 GCA_964545365.1 uncultured Candidatus Competibacteraceae bacterium
TTGGAACACCGGCGCCCCGACCTGAGCGGAAAGCCCGTAAAGTGGGACGGCCTACAGGCAAGTGCGAGGGCGGGGGCTCTCTAAAGAGCCCCCGGGCTTGCCTTGCCTGTGGGCGGGCCACTGCGGACTTGCAGTGGAGGGCGGGAAAAGCGCCCCTAATAGCCCTTAATCATCACTCTGGCAGCGGTTCGGATGCGTTGTTTGAGCTCAAGTTTGGTTTGAGTTGAAGCAGTGGGCACCACATGTTTTTCGGCCTCGGTGCCTACTATTTTTTGCATAATCCAAGCGGCCTCGTCTACGGTTTGGGCATTGAAATCGTTGCCGTTTAAGAAAAGGCAAGCGTCGTAGAAGCCGGTTTTGGGTATTGCGGTGCGTGTAACTTCCTCGGCGAAAGCTTTTTGGCGTTGGCTGAGCAGCTGTTCGGTGTATTGGAGTAAGCCGGGTTCGTCTTGGGCAGATTTGCGGATTTTTTCTACGGCATCGTTCCATTCCGCCTCGTCGTAGACGTAAATATCGCCCACTATTTTTTCCATGAGCTTTTTCCGGTTTACCTTGAGTTCGGCATCGTTGGGGAAAAACAAGTCGCGCGCCTTAAAGTAAGGTTCGTAAACTACAGGAAACCAGCCTCGGTTGTAGGGGATTTGGGGGTGGTGTGGAATGGAGCTTTGCACATTCAGCGACTTAAAATCCTGAATGATTTGGTCGGACATTTTGCGGTAGGTATGGGCCGAGCCGTTGGATTTTCCGGATCGTCCGGAGATATTGAGGGGCGTTCCGGTGAGTACAAATTCAGGGCAATGTGCTGCCACGGCGTAGCCGGAATAAACGTCCGGCGTGATGGATTCAAAGACCCTGCCGGTTTTTGACTTGATTTTTTCTAAGATGTCGCGGTGCACGTATCCTCCGTTGTAGAGGTGTGGAAAGCGGTTGTAGGAGACGGCGCCCAGGTTGGCGAAACGTTTAAGTAAGCTATGTGAGTCAATCGTTTCGGCGGGTTTTGGCGTTGGAATGACCAACAGAGGGAAGGTAAAGTAGGAGCGGTCAAAAATGGCGTTGTCGGGCCAAATAAAGGAAGCTTGGACAGACTTAACTACAGGGAGTCCGGATTCTGTTAGGGCTTTGTGTGCGAGTCTTAGGGCATAGGGCAGTAGTCCGTCGTCGTCGCCGGTATAGCTTAGGTATTGGCCTGAAGCCAAGGTATAGGCAAATTCCCAGTTTTCGGACATGGCCAGAATGCGTTCTGTGCGCCGATATACCACTTTGGGGTGTTGGAGTAAGTTTTCCATGGACTCCGGCATGGGGTATTCGGGGTCTGAGTTGTCGGCTACCACTACTTCGAAATCCTCAAAGTCTTGATTAAGTGCCGATTTTAAGGCAAACTCTAAGGTGTGGTATCGGTTTCTGGTAGGAATAATGATGCTAAAAAGCGGGCTTTTCATAGGTCGGCTTATTGATTGTGTTCCGGCGGTTCGGTAGGTTCAATGCTGACCCGAATGTGGTACCATTTTCCTTTGTCTTGGAATCGGATACCGGGATGTGGAGCAAAGGTGCGCGCGCGGAAAAGGTTGAGTAAATCTCGGGCTTTGTAGGTTTTTTCCAGGTCAATGGTGGCGTGTTTTTCCATTTCGTAGCCCCAGCGGAAGCTGCCTTCGCCGGTCGGTTGTGGTTTGGCTTGGAACTGTCCTTGGCGCAATTTGGGGTAAGATTCCTTAAAGAGTTCAAGCATGGAGGATTGCGCCTTATGGTAAAGTGAGGCTCCCGTGTCGGTCCAGTCTTTTTCGATGGTTTTTTGGAATAAAATATCCCCATCGTCGATTCCTTCGGTGACTTTATGTAGGGATACTCCAAAGGGGCTTTCTTCTACTATGGTCCAAAAGTTGTAATGTTTTCCGCGGTTGTGTGGCAGTAAGCTTGGGTGAAAGTTCATGCAGGCTTTTGTGGGCCAGGCAATGGTTTCTTTTTTTATGAGGAAAGGCCACCAAGCAAGGATAATCCAATCGGGGGGACTGTTTTGCTTCAAAAAATCCAGTAGGGGTTCTTGCTCTTTGGATTTGGCAAGGAACCTTTTGTTTTCCGGGAATTGGTGGTGGTTGAGTAGTTTTTCAATGGCGGGGTATTTGCCGGTGGTGACTACCGAGAGCACATCTTGAGGGAAGTGTTGAAGAAGAAACTCCAGACTTTGGAGCCCTACCTGTTGGTCGGCAAATACAGAAACTCGAAAATCAGCCATGGAAAAAGTTGCGGATGGTTTGACAAACCCGATCTATTTCGTTTGGGCTAATTTCATGGAAGCTAGGGAGGTTTACGCCCCGGTCAAAAATTCCGTAGGCTACTTTATTTTCGGGTCGGCTTTGGAACATGGGCAAGCTGGAGAGCGGGTAGAAGAAGGGTCTAGCTTCGATGTTGTTCGCGTTCATCGCTTGGAAAAGTTTTTCGCGATTGAAGCTATGTTGACTGTCTACTACAAAGGTGGGCAGCCAATAGCCGTTCTGATCGCCTTCTTCTTCCGGGTTCCAATGCAAGGGGAGGTTCTTAAGTTCTTGTTGGTAGGAAAGAAAAATGTCTCGTTTTTTTTGGACCAGCTCAGAAATTTTGGAGAGTTGCGCCACGCCAAGCGCAGCTTGGGTATTGGACATGCGGTATTTAAAGCCGTACTGGCGCATCCAGTACATTTTGGCTTCGGGGTCTTTTGGGTCTCGGCCATGGTCGTTGAGCACCCGAAGTTTGTGCATAAATTCCGGGTCTGAAGCAATGACCATGCCCCCTTCTCCGGTAGAAATGGTTTTGGTACCGTGGAAAGAAAAGGTGCCGGCGGTTCCCATAGATCCGGCATGTTTTCCTTTTCGGTAGGAGCCAATGCCTTCGGCGGCATCTTCTAGTATGGATATATGGTGTTTTTCGGCGATTTGGAGGAGTGTCTCCATATCGCAAAGGTTGCCGTAGACATGCACCGCAATGATGGCCTTGGTTTTTGGGCTAATGGCTTGTTCCACAGACTTTGGGTCGATGCACCAAGAGTCGGGGAGGACATCTACAAAGACGGGTTTTGCCCCAAGATAAAGCACGGGTTCTACCGATGCAATCCAAGTAATTTCAGGAACAATAACTTCATCACCCGGGCCAACGCCCATGGCCGCCAAGGCCAGATGGATAGCTCCTGTGCAAGATGAGGTGCAGTGTGCTAATGCGGCTCCGGTGAAGGAGGCGAATTCTTTTTCGAATCGGTTAAGGTATTTGTTTCGTTGTTCTCCATGTCCTGTTTTTACGGCATCCAGCACTAAAGCTTCCTCGTTGGAGTCAGTAAAAGGCTTGTTTATGGGGATATTCGTCATATCTTAACTGACCTTTAGTTCCGGAATAAAGGTAACTAATTTTGCCCCCCAAGTACGGGTAGGCTCCAGTAGCTTTTCTAATTCCGGTTTGAGGTTCCAAGGGAAAATCAGGATATAATCCGGTTTGTCCTCCATAAGGTGCTCTAGGGCTACGATAGGGATACGGGAGCCGGGCATGAAGCGTCCTTTTTTGTATTCGGAAGCATCTACCACGTACCGAATAATGTCGTGGTCTTTAACTCCGCAGTAATTGAGTAGGGTATTTCCTTTAGCCGCCGCGCCATAGGCAGCAACTTTGGAGCCTTGGGCTTCTTTTTCAAGCAGGAAGTGCCAAAGTTGAGCCCGTACCTTGCGGATTTTGGCTTGCATGTTGGCGTAGTAGGCCTCCGTTTGCATTCCCGCCTCTATTTCGATGGCAAGGAGTTGTGCAACCGAAGGTTTTTCCGGTAGGGTTTGAGCGTCTTTATGGCAAATGAACAGCCGTAAAGAGCCACCATGGGTAGGGATTTGCTCCAGATCGTAGACCCTAAGTCCATGCGTTTTTAATACGGCTTGAACGGAGGATAGGGAGAAATAGGAGAAGTGTTCGTGGTAAATGGTATCGAACTGGTTTAAGTCCACCAGGTTTTTAAGGTGCGGGAATTCTAGGGTAATGGTTCCTTCGGGCTTTAGTAACTGTTTTAGCCCAGCGGTGAAGTCATTCAAGTCGGGTACATGGGCATACACATTGTTGCCAATAATTAAATCGGCTTGTTTTCCCTTTTGAGCCAGGTCCAGGGCCAGGGATTCCCCAAAAAACGATTCAAGGGTTTCAATACCAAGGGCTCTGGAGGCTTCAGCGGTGCTGTGCGTTGGTTCAATGCCCAGGCAGGGGATGTTTTTTTCTTTGAAGTTTTTGAGGAGGTATCCGTCGTTCGAAGCTATTTCTACCACAAAATGGTGGTTGTTGAGCTCCAAGCTTTGGGTAATTTGGTTTACGTAGTTTTTTGCGTGGTTCAACCAGCTGGAAGACATGGAGGAGAAGTATCCATACTCTGGAGTAAAGACATCTTCTGCGGAGGTAAAATCCTGGGTTTGAACCAGCCAACATTGGGTGCACACTAGAGTGCGCAAAGGGAAGAAAGGCTCGGGCTTGGAGAGGTCCTCCGGCTTGAGATAGGCATTGGAAGGAGGAGCGGTATTTAGGTCTGCAAAAGTAAGGGAGAGTGGGCTATGGCAATGTCGGCAGTTCATAGTTGGTGTGTTGGTGCTAAATCCAGGGGTGTTGTTTGTCTCGTTCGGACATTTCCGAGACGGGCAAAGGTAATTGAATCTTAAGTTTGGGATCGAGGAGGTGGAATCCTCCTTCTGCTTCGGGGGTGTAAAATGCAGTATGAAGGTAGAGGAGTCTGGCCGGACCTTCGAGCACTTGAAAACCATGGGCAAATCCTTCGGGGATGATCATCATGGTATGGTTTTCGGGGCTAAGCTCTGTGGCGAACCATTGAAATCGTGTTGGAGAGTCGGGTCGGATGTCGAGGGCAATATCGAACACTTTTCCTTCGAGGCATCGTACCCATTTCATTTCTTGATGGGGTGCTTTTTGGTAATGTAGTCCTCGCACAGCCCCTGTTTTGGAGGTGATGGATTGGTTGATTTGAACGATGCTTCGGTTATGTAATGGTTGTTGAAGCTCAAGGGCACAAAACAGCCGTTCAAAACTGCCTCTATGATCTCCAAAGGCGTTTCCTTTTGCTAAAAAAAGGCCTTCAAGCGGGGTTTTTTCGAGAGTCATAAGACGAAGAGGTTAACTCTTGCAAAAAGGACTGAAGCTGTTTTTGGGACAGAACTTCGTGTTTTTGGTAATAGGCTTTGTACCATTCGGCGGTGTACCTTAAGGCATGGTCGAGCGACCAAACCGGTTTCCAACCAAGCGCCCGTTTTGCTTTGGAGTGGTCTAAATAGAGCATTCCGGATTCATGCAGATCGGGTTTATGTTCAGGCATTTTCCAGTCCAAATCGGGCCAATGTTTTTTTAAGGAGGAGAGCACTTCGATAACCATTCTATTGTCTTCCGGCACGGGGCCAAAATTCCAGGCTTGCGCAAAACTTCTTTCGTTGTTCCAAAGTTTGCCTGCAAGCATCAAATAGCCCCATAAGCATTCCAGCACATGTTGCCAAGGACGGGTTGCCTGCGGGTATCTTAATTGAATGGGGTTGCCAATGGCTACAGCTCTCACCAAGTCGGGAATGAGCCGGTCTTCGGACCAGTCCCCTCCGCCAATTACATTTCCGGCACGTGCAGAAGCAATGGCAGGAGCATTAGGGTCTTGAAAATAGGATTGTCGGTAGCAATCGATGGCGAACTCCATGGCAGATTTGGAGTAGCTGTAAGGGTCATGGCCTCCTAAGGGGTCGTTTTCTCTATAGCCCCAGTCCCATTCTTGATTTTTATAGACTTTATCGGTAGTTACAAAAACGGCGGCTTTGGTGGCTGAGCAGCTTCTGATGGCTTCCAGGAGGTGGACTGACCCCATAACATTGGTTTCCCAAGTATTGATAGGTTCCCGATAGCTCCGGCGGACCAAAGGCTGGGCCGCCAAGTGAAATACCATTTCGGGGTTGATTTCTTTTACGACCTTTTCAAGTTCGGTGCGATTCCGAATATCGATTCTTAGGTCTTGAATAGGGAGGTTCAAGAGGGAAAAGTGATCGGGCTTTTGGTCGGGGTCTAAGGCAATACCGGAGACTTTGGCGCCAAGATGATGCAGCCAAAGAGCGAGCCAGCTTCCTTTGAATCCGGTGTGGCCGGTTACAAGGACGCGTTTTCCTTCAAATAGCCGGAGCAGCTTTTTTATTTCCAAATTTTCCATGGTGCGTTTCCTTCTTGCCAAAGCTTTTCCAGGTGGTTTTTATCGCGTAGGGTATCCATGGCTTGCCAGAATCCTGTATGATAGTAGGCGGCAAGTTGCTTTTCGGCGGTAATGTTAAGGAGGGGTTCCAGTTCCCAGCTGGTTTTGTCGTCTTTGATGTAATTAACTACGGAGGGTTCGAGCACAAAGAATCCGCCGTTTACCCAAGCTCCGTCTCCTGCGGGCTTTTCTTGAAACTGCTCTACTAAATTTCCATTGAGGCCAAGAGCACCATAGCGTCCTTGGGGTTGAATGGCTGTAATAGTAGCGAGTTTTCCTTGTTCTTTGTGGAATTTGACCAGCGCTTGGATATCGATATCGGCTACGCCATCGCCGTAGGTAAAGCAAAAGCTGTCGTTGCCCAAATAATCGGCCACTCTTTTTAGTCTGCCGCCGGTGAGTGTGCTTTCTCCGGTATCGACCAAGGTTACTTTCCAAGGTTCGGCATTTCGGTGGTGGACTTCCATGTTGTTGTTGGCCATGTCAATAGTGACATCGGACATATGCAAGAAGTAGTTGGCGAAATATTCTTTGATTTGGTACCCCTTGTACCCGCAACAAATAATAAAATCGTTGATTCCATGCGTGCTGTAAATTTTCATTATGTGCCAAAGGATGGGTTTGCCTCCAATTTCGACCATGGGCTTGGGTTTGTACATGCTTTCTTCGGAAATGCGGGTGCCAAGACCTCCGGCTAAGATTACAGCTTTCATAGGTTAGTTGCTCTTGTTCTTAAGACGCTAATTAAAGGTTTTCTAAGGTGAAATGGAGGGAATTCAAGGACTTTTTAAGGATAAAGAAGGTATTTTCTTTTTTGAGGTCCTTTAGGAGGGCTGGTTTTAGTTTTTCAAAATAGGGCTTTAGGCCTTGCCTTTGATTTTTTGTAGTGCAGGGCCAATTAGGGGAATATTGTAAACCAAAGCCACAAATAGGGGTTTGTTGGTTTTTTGGTTATAGCCTGCAGGACATAGGAAAAAGGAGCGAAGTCCAAAGGATAGGACTTTTGTAGACTCTTGGTTTTGGAAGGCTTTCATGGCTAAATGAAAATAGCACATACTGATTAATCGGCGGGTTTCCTTTTTGGGAAGTTTGCCTTTGAAAGCCGGTTTTTTAAAAATTTTTTTCAGGGCGTCCAGTTCCCGCTCCCATTTGTTGCTTGCGCCATGGGTAAAGCTATCGGATGCTGCCACATACACGGTGGTTCTTTTGGTGATTTGGTACACTTGAGCACCCGAAAAGCAAATTCGAAGGCTGGTTTCCATATCCTCCGCAATTTGTATGTTGGGGTCAAAGGGGTGTTCCCTCATTAAATCGGCATGAACAGCCCATCGCTGTGGGTTCACCGTATGACGTAAAAAATAATTGGGCACAGGCATGGATTCCAAGGGGGGGCATAAGCGCTCCGACCGCTCTCCCTCTTCGGTTTCGTTCCAGGCGTTGGTAAAAAAGAAGGCCTTAGGAAAACCGGCTGCCTCAATGGCCTCATACAATTCTTGATAGTGTTGAGGAAGGTGGTAGTCGTCGCTGTCTAAAAAAGCAATGTATTGACCGGAGGCAAGTTTTATTCCCCGGTTTCGGGTGTGGCAGCGTTCTTGGTTGGTTTGGTTTTGATAAACCTTAATTCTGGGGTCCTTAAAATTTTGCATGAATTCAAAACTGCCATCCGAGGATGCATCATCAATGAGCAGGAGCTCCCAATCTTGAAAGGACTGATCCAGCATGGACTGTATGGCCTTTCCAATGCGATGCTTTCGGTTGTACACCGGAATTACGACAGAGAAGAACGGAGACTTTCGCATCGTTTGTAGTATTCTAGTACTTGTTTGGCTTGTTTATCGTAGGTACTTCGGGCTTGAAGGATAAAAGATAAGTTGACTAATAACCGTTGTTTTTCGTTGCTGCGGATTTTTTTATCGGTAATGGTATGAAGCCTAAAAAAGTCTCTTAAGTTATAGAGCCACTCCCGGAGCCAAAAAAAGGAGGGGACCGTTTTTAAATCGCCATAAGCGATGCGGTAATGCAAATTGTTTAGAGGCCCATTGGCCCCTTGTCCAACCAACAGTCTTTTGAGGTGTTCGTCGTTGAGTCGTTCGGCGGGAATGTAGTGGTCAAATTTCATTTCTTCGAGGTACCAAACTTGGTATCCCAAGAATCGAATGGCCCAGCAAAGTTCGCCATCTTCTCCTCCTCCTTTGAGTTTTTTTCCTGTACGGCTGGTAATTAAAAAGCGGTAGTCTAGGCCTTTCATTTGGTGGTAGGCCTTCATTCGGACCCACATGCCGGCGCCATACACCACATTTCGGGTGGGGTTTACATTGCCGGAGCTTGGAGCTTGGGGCCCACAAGCAAAGCGATAGGCGTAGGTATCAAACCATTTGGGAAGAGGCACCGTAGTTTTTGGAAAGCCTTGTCCACCTAGAACACCCACTTTGGGGTTTTGCAGCAAGCATTGGTAGCCCAATTGCAGGTAATCGGAGACAAAGGCATTGTCATCGTCACAGGTTATAATAAAGGCATAACGGGCATGCTTGAACCCGGTTTCCTGGGCGTTTAGTTTCCCGGGTTTGGGTTCATTAAGAACCGTTAAGGGGTAGGGTTCTCCAAGTTTTTGCCACAAGTCCAGGGCGGTTTGCTTGGTATTGTCGGTAGAGGCATTGTCTACAATCAACAATTCAGCCTCCGGAATTCCGTCCAAGTTTTGATGGGCAAGGGCCTCCAAGGTGGGCGCTAACCTGTGAGCTCCGTTATAGGTAGAGATAAGTACAGTAACGCCTAGAGGTAGGTTGGGAATGTGAGGCATGGTAATGTCGCTTATTTTAGTCCAAGTTTATAAGCAAGGGCTTGGGTATAGCCTTTTCCTTTTTTTGCAAGCACCATTTTTTTCTTTTTCAGGGATTTTAGGGTCCAGATGGTATGGACTTTTAAACGAATATGTGCAGGAGCTTTGGCCAAAATACGTTTGGCTAAGTCTTTTTTTCGTTTTTCCAGACGCCCGGCCTCCATGTCTTCTGAGGTTTTGGTGTTGGGAAGCATCCGAAAATTTCCCCAATCTTGATTGATGTAAATAAAGGGGCAAACCAGAGCGGCACTGTAGACAAACTCAAGGTCCATATTGTAGTGGTTATCTTCTGCATACAATCCTACCTTATCGTGTAGGTCTTTTTTATAGACGTATGCAGAAGGGTTTACCAGCAAGGTTTCGCCGCTAATGATGGCTTGAGGGCTAGGTTTAAAGGGTTTGTTAAGGAATACCAAGGAGCCGTCGGCGGCCCAAACGTGGCAGTTAGCCACCAAAAAGTCAGGGAAATTATGCGACTTAATGGCTGCAACGGCTTGGTTTAGGGCATTGGGATGGTAAAAGTCGTCTACATTTAAAAAGGAAATATAGCTCCCTTTGGCCCTGTTGATCCCTTTGTTCATGGCGTCGGATTGCCCGGAATCTTTTTCGCTCAGCGCACTAATATTTTGGTGCTTATCAGCGTATTCCCAGATAATCTCTTTGGTACCATCCGTGCTTGCACCATCTACCACTACGAGTTCGGCTTCCGGACACTGTTGTTCCAAAAAGTTCTCGATGGCATGACCAATAAAGTCTTTGTTGTTAAGCACCACCAGAATTACAGAAATAAGAGGAGTTTCATTCATGGGATTCTGTTCGGAGAGAGGAGTATAGTTTTTGATAGGCTTGAATCATGGCCTGCAAGGTAAAGTTTTCTTCCGCGCGTTTTCTGGCTGCGTTTTGGGCTTCTGTCCATCTGCTTTGAGGCTGAGTGGCCATTTCTTGAATGCGCTGCAAAAACGGAGCCGCACCGGTAGCTCTGGGCATTAGCCAACCCTGCACTCCGTCTTCGATGATTTCGGGGATGCCGGCTTCGGCGGTTGCTAGGACCGGGAGTCCGGTAGCCAGCGCTTCCATTACCACCAAGGGGTGGTTGTCGGCTTTGGTGGGATAGACCATTAGGTCGGCCGCCTGGAACAGTGTTGCCATTTCTTGTTCAGAGGCAATGTAGCCATAGGGCAGGTGTTGTTCTGAGCCTTTGGACTCCTTACCGCCAATGGTAATTATTTTTGTGTTGGGAGGGAGTTCTGAGCCAATCAATGCGCGTACTACCTCACCTCCTTTGTAGGGGTTTTGTGTTGCCAATTCTGATGCATAGACCAAAAGAAAGTCGTCTTTTGGGAGCTTAAGTTCGGTCCTTGCCGCCTCTTTTGAGCCGGGGCAAAACACCCGGGTATTCACTCCGTTTGGAATGGTTTCAACCCGAAGCTGAGGAAAAGACTTTTTAAGTTTTTTGGCAAGCCAAATGGAAGGGCTTACCAATACCGGGTTGGCCTTTAGGATTAAGGTTCTTTTTCTTTGGTGCAAGTAAGCGGTGCGGTCTTTTTTAATCCCCGGGTAAATATTCAAATCGGGGCAGTTCCCGCACCCTGTTTTCCAAGCTTGGCATTCCATGGAGAACCCACAATGTCCGGTGAGTGGATGCATGTCGTGGATGGTCCAAACGGCTTTTTTACCTCGGGTTAAAAGGGGCAAGAGTTCATAAGAAAAATAGCCCCCATGTAGGTTGTGAAAGTGCAGCAAATCGGCTGATGCAAAGTTCTCATGCCGCAAAAGACCCAAAGGGTTTAAGGCGTCGTAATCCAACCAGCCTTCATTAACGGCAGCTTGCTCTAAATAATACCGGAGCTGAGCAGGAATTTTTTCCAAGGTAGGAATGGGGATAATGTTGGGGTCTTCTGTTTTTTTATGTTTTACAAAAAAGTGAGCAGGTTCTACTTCTTTTTGGGCA
>CAZJFM010000070.1:0-2164 GCA_964545365.1 uncultured Candidatus Competibacteraceae bacterium
TGAAAAAGATACACCCACCAAAACAGAATCCCTAAACTTCCCATGTTTAAGCGCTTCGTTTCCACTGCATTGAGGGTACTTTTGTATTAGGAGGGAAGTATCTCGCATGTTTTCCCAAAAGGCATTGGTATCTGATCGGTAGTTTTTTAAATAATACAAAAACTCATTGTAGCTGCTAACATAAAGAGGCTCCGCGTCCAAATAAAAACGCTCTTCCAGAGGCAAGCCCCAATGATAAGGGGTTTTGCTGGTGGAACCGCATGCAAAAAGGCCAATTAAAGATACAAGAGCCAAGTATCTAAGCATCATGCAAAAACATTAAGGATTCAACTGCAGTTCATATAAACCATTGATGTTGGCATTTATTGTGCCCGAACCTCTAGGTTTACATGCCAAACATCAGTAAAATATACCTTAAGTATCTTTAATTTGCAAAAAAAAAGAATTCAAACAACCTTGGATTGCTCAAATGGTTGAAGGGTGCAGCACAGCAAAAAGGCGCGCTAAGTCAAAAACAGATCGGACCAATGCATGGTAGGCCGAGCTAAACTGCCGCTAAAATAGCGAACTAGCCCGGAGCTCGGGTGTCTGCACCTCAGAAACTTGGGTTTTAAAAGGAGCGGCTTCCGTTGGCAAGAGATGCCCCATTGGGCAGAAGACAAAAAGATGCCCATAAAGCAACAAAGAGGGGTCCTCAAAAAAATTCGGTATATAATCACCAAAAAATATAACTATCAGTGAATATAATAATTAAAAGTTATTACCTTTACAAAAAAACCATGTACTCAAGGTACCTTAGTACACGAATTAAGAAACGCATAGATTCAGGCAAGGCTATTGTTGTAATTGGTCCTCGGCAAGTGGGGAAAACTACGCTCCTCGAATCGATTCTTGAATCAAAAGACTATTTACTGCTAAACGGAGATGACCCTAAAACACGAACTTTATTAACCGAGCCGAACACCGAACAGATTCGCAGGATAATAGGGAATTACAGATATGTTTTCATAGATGAAGCTCAAAGAATTGAGGGAATTGGGCTTACTATGAAAATAGTAACCGATAGATTCAAAAGCGTTCAATTGTTTGCCAGTGGCTCCTCCTCTTTTGATTTAACCAATAAAATCAATGAACCCTTAACCGGCAGGAAATGGGAATATCAGCTATTCCCTATTTCTTGGGAAGAGTATGAAAACCATCACGGTTTTTTATATGCAGAGCAGAGTTTAGAGCATAGACTACTCTATGGCTTTTACCCGGATGTTTTAAATCACGTGGGTGATGAAATTGGGGTCCTACGGAATTTGGTGAACAGCTATTTGTACAAAGACATTCTGTCCTATGCCGATATTCGCAAGCCGGAGGTTCTCGATAAGCTTGTTCAAGCGCTTGCTCTCCAGGTTGGTAGTGAAGTTAACTATTCGGAATTGGCTCAAATGCTTAACGTAGACAAGAATACCGTTAGCAAATACATTGACATCTTAGAAAAAGGGTACATCATTTTTAAGTTGAGTAGTTTTAGTCGAAACCTAAGAAATGAAATAAAAACCAATAAAAAAGTCTACTTCTATGACAATGGAATACGAAACATGGTGATTGGTAATTTCAACCCCATAGAACTCAGGACGGACAAAGGCGCGCTTTGGGAGAATTTTTTAATATCAGAAAGAATAAAACAACTTGAGTACAAGGAAAGTCTTGCTCGTCCCTATTTTTGGAGAACAAAACAACAACAGGAGGTTGATTTCGTAGAGGAGGTTGGAGGAAACATCTTTGGATTTGAATTCAAATGGAAGAAAAAAAACAATCGGAAACTGCCAAAAACCTTCACTGAAGCCTACCGTGCTGAGACAAAAATAATTGATAAAGAAAATTTTAGAGAATTTGTGATCATTGAATAATCCCCGTACCGCAACCCCGGATTGAAGGAGCCCCGGATTGAAATCCGGGGCTCTTTTAATTTAGGGAAACCGCTAGAATGGCCTCCAAGGCCCCCCTACGCTGCGGTAGGGGTCTAGGGACAGGGGAGGACCCGCCGCAGCCGCTGCCTAGGTTTGGGGAGGCCGAGGAGGCCCCTACGCAGAGGTAGGGGTCTATGGACGACCAATGGAAGCCACCGCAGGCCCCCCAAACCAGGCAGGGGCAAGGCTGGCCGGAACAAGGG
>CAZJFM010000070.1:2264-10652 GCA_964545365.1 uncultured Candidatus Competibacteraceae bacterium
GCCGCCTGATCCTCGTTGAGGCGGCGAAGCGATTTGTGGAGCTCATGCCTAAAAAGTCCTTCGTCAAAGCTAACGCGCTGAAGAACTTTTTTGCAAAAACTCAGCATAGGATCTTCCATAAGCCTCGTTTTTAGGTTAACACTTCAATATACGCATTTTAGCCCCTTTTGGTATAATTGAACCCTTAAAAAGTTTTACACAATGGTGAATAAACCCTCAGCTTCCTTTGTTGGGTTCTTTCTTTGCCAGGGCCTCGGCCAAGCGAATGCCATCCATCGCCGCAGATACAATGCCACCGGCATAGCCCGCCCCTTCCCCACCGGGATACAAATTCTCAATTTGCGGGTGATTCAGCATTTTGGGGTCGCGAGGAATCCGGACCGGACTGGAAGTACGGCTTTCAACGCCCACCAAAACCGCCTCCTTATGCGCAAAGGTTGGAAGGTGTTTCTCCCAATGTTTAAAGGCCTGCCACAGCCTTTCTGCTATGGGTTTGGGAAGCACTTGGTGCAGATTGCTCGGCTGAACCCCCGGTCGATAGCTGCAAGGACCAATGGCGTTGCTGCTCCTTCGTGCCAAAAAATCTCCGAGCATTTGGGCCGGTGCCACCTGCATGCCCCCACCCGCCAAAGACGCTTCCTGTTCCGCTCTTTCCTGAAAAGCCAAGGCATGCAAGCCATCCTTGGTTTTTATACCGGCTGTTTCGCTCAAAGGCACTTCACTAACCAAACCTGAATTGGCAAATGGATTGTTGCGCTTGCTGGGCGACCATCCATTGGTGACTACGGCATTTTGCTCTGTAGAACAAGGGGCAATTATGCCACCGGGACACATACAAAAGCTGTAAACGCCCAATTGCTTCACCTGAGTTTGCAAGCTATAATAGGCCGGAGGAAGCGCATACTCCTTTTGACATCCATGGTACTGCATTTGGTCGATATGCTCCTGCGGATGTTCAATCCGCACCCCCATGGCAAAGGCTTTGTTTTGCACCTCAATGCTGGACTCTACCAACAAACGAAAAATATCCCGTGCCGAATGTCCGGTAAGCAACATAGTCTGAGATACGGGAAGCCGCTCTCCGCCATTGATCAACAGGGCCTTAATGCGGTTGCCCTGTCGTTCAAATCCGGTTACTTTGGTGTCAAAGCGCACCTCCCCACCGTGTGCCTCAATGTAGGCCCTCATTTCCGTTAGAAGTCCGGGCAGTTTGTTGGTGCCGATGTGTGGCCGCGCATCCACCCGAATATCCGTCGGTGCTCCAAAATATATGAGCCAATCCAAGACTTGCTTAATGCTCCCTCTTTTTCCACTACGGGTGTAAAGCTTCCCATCTGAATATGTTCCAGCGCCCCCTTCTCCAAAGCAGTAATTGGACTCTTCGTTTACCTGGCCGTGTCTGGTAATTTGAACCAAATCGCGGCGGCGTTCCCGCACCGGTTTTCCTCGTTCCAAAACGATGGGCTTAAAGCCCAGCTCCAACAAACGCAAAGCAGCAAAATATCCTGCCGGGCCTGCCCCCACAATATGTACCTCAGGCGCCGCATCAGTTTGTTTGGCTTGAGGCTCGGCAACAGCGTCTCGTTCGGGAGCTTCTCCTTGCCACACCAGAACCGAAAGCTGGTATTTCACGCTGCGGCCTCGGGCATCTATGGAGCGCTTCAAGATTTCATATCCGGAAATAAGATCCCAGCCCAATTTGGCTTTAATTATGCCTTCCAAGGCTTCGCCGGAAGCTTGGTCCGGACTAAGCTGCAATTGAAGGTGTTGATGCCTCATTTACTCGAACAAAAAAGAAATGTATACCGTTCGGGTTTGCATCATATCAATGGATCTGCTGTAGAGATTGCCCTCCGGATAATGCAAATCCATCATACCCCAGGATACTTTGAGCTGTGGGGAAAACTTAAAAAAGCCGGTATAAAAGTCCATTCCAAAGCCCAACTCAGCCAAAAGATCGTGTGGACGAAGCTTTACCGGATAAGAGGCGGCATCGTCGGCGCCTACTTTGCTGGATAAATCAAAAGTATACTTAAATCCACCTATAACATAGGCTCGGAAGTTCACCAAGCGCACGGATTTAAACTTAAAGTATACCGGAAACTCGGCGAGGGTAGACTCAAATTGAAATTGATCTACTTCCCCACCCGGCCGATCAAACTCCAACAATCGCGAAGCAAGGGTAAGGGTTGGGGTAAAGCGTAAATCCCAATGGTCGCTCAGGCGCATATTGGACTCAATGCCCATGGAAAAACCGGGTTGCCAAATGGAACGAATGCCGTACAAAGTATCCGGCAACAAATCCCTAAGTTCCGGAATAGGCCGAATGGCCAAGCCGGAGTGGGCAATACCCAAATTGATGCCGAAGTGGAAACGCCTCCGGTCGTATTTAGGCATATTTTCGGTACGGATGGTGGGTTGCGCGCGGCGTTTAGTGGTTCGTTGCGCATGAACGCTTGCCTGACCGACGCATAAAACCAAGACCATAAGTAGCCACCAATGCCTATGCATCATACTAGGTATAACGTGGCTAGTCTTCATTTATTTTTTAGCCACATAAAGGGTGGCAATGCCTCCCGTTAAAGGAATGGAACGGCCATCTTTGTAGCCGGCCTCATGCAAACAAGCCAAAAAAGCATCTCCATCCGGAAATGCCTGTACACTTTCAGGCAAATAGGTATAAGCCGAAGCGTCCCCACTAATGAGTTTGCCCAAACGAGGGAGTATATGCTTAAAATAGCTAAGGTATACCTTGGAAAAAAGCCGGTTTTTGGGTTTGCTAAACTCCAATACATACACCATGCCTCCGGGACGAGTAACCCGCTGCATTTCGGAAAGCCCTGCTTCGAGGTTTTCAAAATTTCGCACCCCAAAGGCCACGCTCACCGCATCAAAACGCTCCGTTTCAAAAGGGAGGTTTTCGCTATCGCCCACCATCATTTCAATGCGTTCGTGAAAAGGGCTTCGTTGCACCTTTTGTTTGCCGCGCTCGAGCATACCCGGAGAAAGGTCCAGCCCAATCAAAGGCCCGGGCACTACTTTGGCCAGAGCCAGCACCAAATCTCCGGTTCCTGTGGCTACATCCAAGAGATTGTTTGGAGCCTGCCGGGCTACCTCACGCATCACCCTATTGCGCCACCGGATATCAATTCCCATGCTAAGGATGCGGTTTAAGGCATCGTAGCGGCCGGAAATATTATCGAACATTTCGGCTACTTGTTCTTTTTTTGACCCTTCGCGGTCGTATGGTTTTACTTGCACGTCAACTTAACAAGAGGGATTGCGGAATGTTGAGGTGGGCAAAGATACAAGCTTCGCAGCAATTGCCGCCATTAACCCAACATTAGGTAGGCATCGGGGTACTTATAATTGTTGGTAATGGCTTTGCGGCTTACGGCCACGGCCAAAGTCAGCACACCTACCCTACCCAAAAACATAGAAACCATAAGCACCAACCGACCGGCTTCGGATAAGTCTGAGGTTATTCCGGTACTCAAGCCCACGGTGGCAAAGGCAGACACCTCTTCGAACAACAAATGCAAAAAGGGTACATCAGGCTCGGTGAAGGTGAGCACAAACAAGCCGGCAAATATTACGGAAACAGAAAACAAGAAAATTGAAAAGGCCTTATTCAGCAGTTCGGAAGAAATGGTATGCCGATAAATTTCTACCAATCGCTTTCCGCGTATGGTGCTCAAGGCAGACAAAAAAATCACAGAAAAAGTAGAGGTTTTTACCCCCCCTCCGGTACCACCACTCCCGGCACCAATAAACATGAGGAAAATAAAAAAGAGTAAGGTCGGGGTGGCTAAAATGCCTATATCTGTGGTATTAAAGCCCGCCGTACGGGTAATCATGCTTTGAAAAACAGCGGTAATGGTTTGTTCAAACCAGTTTTGCTGCCTAAAACCACCTTCTACCAGCTGCGCAGGATTCCTGGCCTCCACCAAACCAAATACCAAGGCCCCGGCAAGTAACAACACCAAGCCGGTATACAAGGCCAGGCGACTGCCCGGCTCCAAGCGCCGCCAAGGCTCGCGCAAGCGCCTACGCATACGCACCGGATCAAACAAATCGTTCAACACCGTTATGCCAATCCCTCCAAAAAATACCAAGGCAGCAATGCCCAAATGCATGATGTAGCTGTTGCGCACACCCGGTTCAAATAAGCCTCCCGAAAAGGTGCTAAAACCGGCATTATTAAAGGCAGAAATGGAATGAAATACGCTGTGAAACAAACGTTCTCCGGCATGGGCAAAAGGAACCGACGGATCCCAAGTCATAAAAATATATGCCGCCCCTAGGCTTTCGAACATAAGCGTGAATACAATTACCCTTTTGAGCAAGCTTCGGGTGCTGTTTAGGGAATCATAGCTCATAAAATCCTTAATCATGCGCTGCTGACGAATCCCCATTCCTCTCCGTAAAAAAGTCCCAAAAAAGCTGGCAAAAGAAATGATGTTTAAACCTCCCAATTGAATCAGCACCAAAATCACCCATTGCCCTTTCAATGAAAAATAGGTGGCCGTATCCACCACAATCAATCCGGTAACGCAAGAGGCACTGACAGAGGTGAACAAGGCATCCAAAAAGGGCATGGAGACCTGTGCTTGTGTCATGGCCGGCAACATAAGCAGGCCGGTGCCTATCCCAATCAACAGTAAAAAGCTCCCTACAAAAAGCAAGGACGGATTGAGCCTGAGCACCGACAAACGCTGCGAAAACTTACCCAACTCCAACAGCACAATCAATAAAAGCACCAGTTGCGAAAACACAAAGAACACCTGACTGGCCGCCTCGGCGGGCAAATTAGCCATGAAATGGGCAATCAAGGGCTTTTGAAAAATAATTCGACTAACCAAATCGGCCGTCACCACCAACAACAAGCTGCCCTCCAACCAGTTCCCCCGAAGAAAGCTACGTGGCTCAAAATCAAAAAACAGACGTATTAAAAAGCTAACGATAAAAAATAAAAAACTACCGCTTATCCACCATTGATAGGTTTCAAAACTTAGCGATGAGTTGGGAAAACCATGCACATAAACCAGCAGGCCTATCATACCAAAAGAAACCAAAAAACGTAAGCCCCTCAGCAGGTTTATTACCCGCTGCTTGGAGGAGTAAATACGGACATTCACCCGCTCCCTTAAGGCCCGAATCAAGGCTTTTACCGGCATAAGGCCAAGGTTTCTTTTATCCGGCGCACGGCCTCTCGTAAAGTAGCTTCGTCGGTGGCATACGAAAGCCTAAGGCAACCCGGCATGCCAAACGCATCGCCGGGTACGGTAGCCACACCACCTTCTTCCAACAGCACCATGCACAAATCGTTAGCGTCTTTTATGGGAGTATCCTCAAAAACTTTACCAAAATAATGGCTTACCTCCGGGAAAAAATAAAAAGCCCCGGGCGGCAGCGGAACTTCCCAACCGGGTATTTCCAACAACAGGGGATGCATCAAATCGCGGCGATGTTTAAAGGCCTCCACCATATAGGCCGTCGCTTCTTCGGTGGCATCCAAGGCGGCAATCGCAGCCCGCTGACTAATGCTGCATGTGGCCGAAGTAAGTTGTCCTTGCACTTTGCTGCAAGCGGCCGCAATTTCCGCAGGACCTGCTAAATAACCCAAGCGCCACCCGGTCATCGCAAAACCTTTGCTTAACCCATTTATGGTAACGGTTCTTTCGTACATTCCCTCGAATGCCGCCATGCTTTGGTGACTTCCCTCAAATCGAATGCGCTCGTAAATTTCGTCTGAAACCACCAACACATTAGGATAATCGCGCAGTACTTGTGCCCAAGCTTCCAATTCTTCGTAACTGTAAGCGGCTCCTGTGGGGTTGCAAGGATTGCTAAATAAGAGCATTTTGGTTTTGGGGCTTATTGCCTCACGCAACTGCTCAGCCGAAACCTTAAAATCCTGTGCTACACCGGACAGCACCGGCACGGCCACTGCACCAGCCAAACGAATGATTTCGCGGTAACTTACCCAGTAGGGAGCCGGCACCAAAACCTCATCGCCGGGATTAAGCACCGCCAAACATAAATTGGCAATGCTTTGCTTTGCACCGGTAGAAACCACAATCTGATGGGCTTGGTATTCCAAATGGTTATCGCGCTTAAACTTGCGGGAAATAGCTTGCAGCAAATCGGCATAACCGGGCACGGGGGTGTAATGCGAAAAATTTTCTTCGATGGCCTGAATAGCCGCTTTTTTTATAAAATCAGGGGTATCAAAATCAGGTTCCCCCAGCGACAAATTGATGATATTCTTGCCCGCAGCCTGCAATTCGCGGCTTTTGCGCGCCATGGCCAAAGTCTCCGACTCGGACATATCCAACACGCGCTGTGCGGTCCAACGCTGTTTCTCAGATTTCATAAGGCAATACTACTAAATTCCCAAACGGAAAGCTTCATCCTTAGGCTTTTTCTTTGGGGGCGTGGCACCCACAGGCCAAGCCTATAGCCGCCACCGGTCTACGGCTCCTGCCCTGCACTTGGGTAGGCTTGCCTGTCTGGCTTTGGTCGGGTCAGTCCTGTGGCCTGCCGCGCCCAAAGCCGTCAGTCATAGCCTCCCCAAGCACAGGGGCATCCACCTCCGCCCTCGCCCGTGTACAATATGTGTGCTTGCTCAGGCGTTTGGTATTTTGCTACTTTTGCTTTCTCCTAATTAAGCGCAAAACTTGTATGGAAGCTTCCTACGTGTTTCTTGAGGTTATAAAATATACCCTCCCTTCTATTGTCGCATTTATTGCTGTTTTTCTTATTCAAAAGCAGTTTTTTGAGCAACAATGGCAAAAATCACAGCTCGAAATCCGCCGTCTAAACCAGCAAAGCGTTACTCCAACCCGATTGCAAGCCTATGAACGGGTGGTTTTGCTCCTGGACAGAATTAGCCCAAACCATTTGGTGATGCGCCTAAACAAACCGGGCCTACAAGCCAAACAGTTTCAAAGTCAATTGATTCAAAACATACGTAGCGAATACGAACACAACCTTACCCAGCAAATCTATATGTCAAGAGGAGCCTGGGAAGCAGTAAAAAAAGCCAAAGAGGAGTCCGTAAAACTCATCAACATTGCTGCCACAAAAGTACCGGGAGATGCTCCCGCTATTGAGCTTTCTAAAACTATATTGGAATTGGCTATGGAAATTGAGGAATTACCTACGCAAAAAGCCATTGACTTAATCAAACGCGAAGCCCGCACCATTTATTAAACCTTTAGGCCACTTGATTCCAATTTGCTAACTTTATACAATGAAGCTTTTTTGGTGGTTCGCTATGGTTTTGGTGCTGTTTTCTTGCAGCGAAGAAAGTGACAACCCCGGGATTCCTCATCAAACTACTCCCTACGCACTTCAAATTCCGGAGCACTTTAGCCCTCCCCCCATTCCTGCCTCAAATCCCTTAACGGAAGAAGGCGTAAAACTTGGCAGGCATCTGTTTTACGAACCCATGCTCAGCAGAGATTTTTCCCTCTCTTGCGCCTCCTGTCATCCACAAAACAATAGCTTTGCCGACCCCAATAGATTCAGTATAGGAGTAGACAACCAAAGCGGCACCCGAAACTCCATGCCCTTAATCAACCTGGCTTATGGAAACCGCATGTTTTGGGACGGAAGGGCCTTTAGTTTGGAAGAGCAGTTGTTGGAACCTGTGCCCAATCCCATAGAAATGGACTTGTCTTGGCCGGAAGCCATGGCCCGCCTGCAAGCCGACCAAACCTATCGTGCAATGTTTTACGATGCCTTTGGCACCTACAGCATTGATTCTACCCACGTAACTAAGGCTTTGGCTCAATTTTTACGAACACTTATATCAGGCAACTCCAAGTTCGACAAATTCATTCGAGGAGAGGCGCAGCTTTCGCTCCTTGAGCTTAGGGGCTTTGACCTGTTTCGCACCGAAGAGGGCGATTGCTTTCATTGCCACCCCTTCGAGGAACGCTTTTTGTTCACCACCAATTCCTTTATGAACAATGGCTTGGATCCGGAAGGTGCGATGCAAGATTCCGGTTTGGGCGCAGTAAGCGGCAATCCCTTCAACATTGGGCAGTTTAAAGTACCCACCCTCCGCAATGTTGCCTTAACCGCGCCCTACATGCACGACGGTCGCCACTCCGATTTACGCGAAGTGTTGGATCATTACAATATGGGAGGACACCCTTCCTCAACAGTGGATCCATTAATGAAACATGTGGGTACAGGGCTAAATTTAAGTACAGAGGATATCGATGCGCTCATAGCCTTTATGGAAGCACTTACCGACGAGGAGTTTGTGCTGAACCCTGCCTTTTCTGCGCCCTAACGTTTATAATCGTTTAATAAACGACTAGCGGCGGAGGAATGGCGATCTTTGCCTTGGGTGGGCTCGGAGAGCTGCACAAGGGA
>CAZJFM010000071.1:0-10327 GCA_964545365.1 uncultured Candidatus Competibacteraceae bacterium
CACGGTGCTTGACCGCTGAGGACTTGCAGTAAGGGCGCGCCCGGCCGCCCAAAAATCAAAATCTATCCGGCAAGGAAATCTGTGTTTGGAATGCCTACTGAATCAAGAGGTGCTACAATTGTAGCGGAATGGCTACAATTGTAGCGGTTTGATAAGCAACCGTTTACCTTGTCTTCCGAGGTGCTTTAGGCTGGAGTTGTTGCCTGCATTTCTGCTTTTTATGGTCCTAATCCTAGGTCCCGCAATACCTATTGTTCCAACAAGCCGTTTTTTCGGTCTTAGCCTAAGCGTTTTTTGAGAAGGAAATCTAAGCTGAAAATCTGGCCGCCGCAGCTGTTTTGTGTGGCTATTTGCAGGACGTAAGATATGCCCATTTTTTTGAAAGGGTTTGAATGAGCTGATTTTCAATAAAATAAACAAAATTTTCGGATTTAATCCGCTTAGATGCCTGTTTGCGGCCTCTTCCTTGATGTATTATCAATAAATTGCTTGGACGTTAATAAAAGATAACCAACATTCGACGCTAAAAATTAGTCGCTAAAACGTATGATAACATCGACACAAATCAAATGGCCCGAAGCAAAAAACTACATAAACGGGCAGGTAGCGGATTTTCAGGGGACTACCATGGAGGTGATTAGTCCGCTCGACGGAGCACGTTTGTCTGAGGTGCCCATGAGCGGCATGCCGGAGGTAGATGCCGCCGTTAAAGCCGCCAAAGAGGCTTTTCCAAATTGGTCTTCCAAAACGCTTAAGGAAAGAGTTCAGGTGTTTTTTCGTTACCGGGCCTTGCTCGAAAAGCATATGGACGAGCTCACCGAACTGGTGCATATAGAAAACGGTAAAACCTGGGACGAGGCAAAAGCCGAAATCGAAAAGAGCATTGAATTGTGCGAATTTGCCGTGTCTATGCCACAAATTGTGGTCAATGAAGTGCAAGAAGTTAGCCGTGGGGTAGAGTGCCGTATCGAACGGAAACCTTTGGGTGTGGTGGCTTGTATTTCTCCGTTTAATTTCCCCAATATGGTGCCCCACTGGACCGTGCCCAATGCGCTGGTGCTAGGCAATACGGTGGTATTGAAGCCTTCTGAAATGGTGCCTTTGAGCGCCATGCGCATGGCAGAGCTTTTAAAAGAAGCCGGTTTGCCCGATGGATGCTTTAATATTGTACATGGCGGAAAAGAAGTGGTGGAAGCCATTTGCGACCATAAGCAAATTGAAGCGGTTTCCTTCGTAGGCTCCACAGCCGTTGCGAAATTGGTATACATACGTGCTACCTCTAACTTAAAGCGCTGCGTAGCTTTGGGTGGCGCCAAAAACCACTTGTTGGTGCTTCCCGATGCGCATTTGGAAATGACGGCATCCAATGTGGTGGCCTCCATGAGCGGTTGTGCAGGTCAGCGCTGCATGGCAGCCTCTGTAATGGTTGGGGTAGACCAAGTGCAACATATCATTGATAAAATGGTAGAAGATGCCAAAACCATTGTTCCGGGTGAAAACCTTGGCTCGGTCATTAGCGCTGCCGCCAAAGAACGTATCGAAAAATACATTTCCGAAGCCGAAGCCGCCGGAGCCAAAATTTTGGTGGATGGCAGAGGAGCTACCGTTCCCGGCAAAGAAGGTGGCTTTTATGTAGGCCCTACCATTATTGATTACGTAACGCCCGATATGTCGGTAGCCAAAGAGGAAATCTTTGGACCGGTTATTTCCATTATTCGTACCAAAACCTTGGACGAAGCCATTGCTATTGAGAATAGCTCCAATTATGGGAATGCCGCGGCTGTATTTACCCAAAGTGGCGCTATGGCCAAAGTAGTTATGGAAAAGGCTTCCGCCGGAATGATCGGGGTAAACATAGGTGTGCCCGTACCTAGAGAACCCTTTGCCTTTGGAGGATGGAATGAATCGAAATTCGGGGTGGCCGATATCACCGGAAAGTCTTCTATTGAATTCTGGACTCAGAACAAAAAGACTTCCACCAAATGGAATCCCGAAGCGCGTACCAATTGGATGAGCTAAATTTATGAGTGTTGCATCGACGACAGTTCAAGACGCCTTGGACTATACCCTCTTTTCGTGGTCGAAACAGAGCGGTCTTCTTCCTATTGAAATTCAAAAGGCAGAAGGTGTGTATTTATGGGACAATCAAGGAAATCGAATCATAGATTTTTCGTCTCAGCTTATGAACGTAAACGTGGGGCATGGCCAACAACGGATTACTCAGGCAGTAGCCCGGCAAATGGAACAAGTGAGCTACGTTTATCCGGGTATGGTAACCCAAGCCCGTGCCGATTTGGGCAAAAAACTGGCAGCCATTACGCCCGGAAACCTCACGAAAGCCTTTTTTACACTAGGTGGAGCGGATGCCATAGAAAATGCCATAAAAATTGCGCGTATGTACACGGGCCGGCATAAAATCATTGCCCAGTACCGTTCCTACCATGGAGCCACTTATGGTGCAGCATCGGCCGGCGGCGACCCCAGACGGCATGCCATGGACAGTCAAGCCATGCCCAATGTGGTGCATGTAGAAAACCCATACAGCTACCGCTGCCCTTGGGGTACCAACAGCCCGGAAGCATGTGCCGAAATGGCGGCCAGGAATTTGGAGCAAACCATTTTGTATCAAAACCCGAATTCCATTGCGGCCATCCTTATGGAAGGCGAAAGCGGAAGTTCGGGATGCATAAAATACCCTCCGGGCTATTGGAAAAAGGTTCGAGAGATTGCGGACAAGTACGGTATCCTCATTATTTGTGACGAAGTAATGAGCGGCTTTGGTCGCACCGGTAAGTGGTTTGGTATTGACCACCACGGCGTTACTCCCGACATTATGTGCATGGCCAAAGGCCTTACCTCAGGTTATGTTCCTCTGGGATGCACCATGGTTAGCGAACCAATTGCCGCGTTTTTTGAAGAACACCCTTTAGTGGCAGGATTGACTTATTCGGCCCACCCGGTGGCTTGCGCAGCGGCTCTGGAAAACCTTGCCATAATGGAAGAGGAATCCATGATTCAAAACGCAGCCCAAATGGGGGCGTATTTGGAACAAAGGGTGGCCTTGCTTAGCGAACGTCACCCGTCCATTGGGGATGTGCGGAATACAGGCCTTTTGGGCTGTATAGAGTTGGTGAAGGACCGCAAAACCAAAGAACCAACCGTACCCTGGAACGCAGCACCCAAGGATGCTGAACCCACCAATAGAATGGCTGCTGCGCTGAGAAAAGCCGGCATGTTCACCTTTGTGCGGTGGAATTGGATTTTTATGGCGCCGCCTTTATGCATAACCAAAGATCAAATAGATGAAGGCTTAGGAATTATAGAAAAAGCCTTGGATATCGCCGATGAATACTGCACTAACTGATTGACCGGCCTATGGATGACCTAAACCTAAAAGATTCACCGCTCTATAGTCAGGAGCTTGCTCCTGTTCCCAAGGAAAAGCGTACTTGGAGCAAATGGCATTTAGCTGCCCTATGGGTGGGAATGGCCGTTTGCATTCCAACCTGGGTACTGGCCTCTTACATGCTTAAGGCAGGCCTGAATTGGATAGAAGCCTTGATAATTATTGGTTTGGGGAACTTGGTTATTACGCTACCCATGGTATTAAATGGGTTTCCCGGGGTTCGGTACGGCCTGAGCTTTCCGGTGATTGGACGGGCTGCCTTTGGAGTGCATGGAGTGCATTTGGCCTCACTTTTAAGGGGTTTGGTGGCCTGTGGCTGGTTTGGCGTACAAACCTGGATTGGAGGTTTGGCCGTAAGTGCTATTTGGCATGCCTTGACCGGGACGCCCTATACTTCAGGCTTAAATCCGAGCAATTTTATTGGCTTCGGCGTGTTTTGGGCGATTTCCATGTTTTTTGTTTTCAAGGGATTTGAAGGCATCAAATGGCTTGAAGAATATGCAGCGCCGGTGTTGTTGGCCATTGGCATTGCCCTGATTGTTTGGGGCAGTTCTGCCGGAGGAGGCTTTTCAGTGGTGCTTCAGCAGTCCGAACAACTTAAAACTTCCTCGATGAGTCGATCGGTAGAGGAGGGCACTTCCATGCTTCACCTGAATCCTTTAAGGCATCCGGATGGAACCTTCAAAGCCAGTCATTTGCAGTGGCAGTTTGTTCAGGGCCAAGACAGTTCTCAAGTTTTTGAGAGGCCCTTGGAGGAACTGGGGTCAAAAACTCCATTGGCATCCTTAGCTCCCAAACAAGGGGCCCTTTACGATTTGGAAAAAAGTGACCTGTTGGCGCGGTTTTTAGCTACAGATGCTGAGGGAACTGCCATACAACAGTCTTCTTGGGTATTGCTGTCGCCTCCTTCGCTCAGCCCTAAAGGGAGCAAATGGTTGGATTATTTGCTTTGGTTTACCGCCATGGTAGGTTTTTGGGCAACCATGGCCATTAGCATTAGCGATATTACCAGATTTGCTAAATCTCAAAAAGACCAGGTGGCGGGTCAGTTTATGGGCTTACCGGCCACCATGATGCTTTTTTCTTTTGTGGGTCTCTTTGTAACCAGTGCGGCCATTGTAGCTTTTGATGACATTCTTATTCAAGAAGATGCCCCCTGGGATCCGGCTTCCCTTTTGGCCCATTTTGATCAGCCTATGGTCATTGTGGGCACGCAAATCATATTAATGATTGCCACCCTTAGCACCAACTTAGCCGCCAACCTAATTGCACCTGCCACTGCATTTTCTAACATGTTTCCTAAAAAGGTTTCCTTTAAAATGGGTGGACTAATTACCGGCATTTTGGGAATTGTAATTTGTCCTTGGTGGCTGCTCGATGAAATATCGGCCATTTTGGTGTTGGTAAGTGCCTTTTTGGGACCTGTGCTTGGCGTGCTTTTGGCCGACTTCTTTTGGGTTCGAAAGGGGCAACTGTCGGTTAAGGATTTGTTTTTGCTTAAGGGCAAGTACTCCTACACTCATGGGCTAAACCTCAAAGCCTTCTTTGCGGTGGCACTCGGAATCTTATTGGCCCTATTAGGCTTGTGGATACCAAGCCTTGAAATCCTGTATAAATTGGCTTGGTTTACCGGCTTTTTTGTAGCGTTCTTTTCCTATGCACTTTTAATGAAACCAACCACTTCTAAACCATAACATCTATGAAAACATTAATCAAGAACGGCACCTTGGCCACCGCGGAAGCTTCTTTTGGCGCTGACCTGCTCATCGAAGACGATAAAATAGCTGCCATTGGACATAATTTGTCTAAAGAAGGGGTAGATGAGGTGCTCGATGCCACCGATAAATTGGTTATTCCCGGAGGAATTGACCCTCATGTCCATTTGGACATGCCTTTTATGGGCACCTTTTCCAGCGATGATTATACCACCGGCACCCGTGCTGCCATGCACGGCGGCACCACTATGGTTATTGACTTTATTCTTCAAAAACAAGGCGATACCCTAAGAAATGCACTCACCACTTGGCAGGCAAAATCTAAGGATAAGGCCGTAGGCGACTATAGTTACCACATGGCGGTTACCGATTTTAACGATCAAGTAGCCGAAGAGGTAAAAGAAATGATTCAAAAAGAGGGAATTACCTCTTTCAAAACCTTTATGGCCTACAAAGGTGCCCTCATGATCGACGATGGCCAAATGGTTGGCCTAATGAAGGTGGTAAAAGCACATGGTGGATTGGTTACCGTACACGCCACCAATGGAGATATGATTGATGCCTTAGTGGCTAAATTTCTTCAGGACGGAAAAACATCCCCCTTATACCATTACCTATCCCAGCCGGAGGTAACCGAAGCAGAAGCCTCTGCTCGTTTTTCTGACCTGCTTCATTATACCGGTTGCCCGGGATACATTGTGCACATGACCTGTGAGGGTGCCTTGAATGCCGTTAGGCGTGCCACCCTCCGAAACCAAAGGGTCATGGTGGAAACCTGCATTCAGTACTTAATGCTCGATGCCTCTTTGTACGATAAGGGTTTTGAATCGGCCAAATGGGTTATGAGCCCGCCATTACGGGAGAAAAAAGACCAAACCGCCTTGTGGGCAGGACTTAATCAGGGCTTGATTCAAGTGGTGGGTACCGATCACTGTCCATTTATGTGGAATCAAAAAGAACTCGGAAAGGACGATTTTTCAAAAATACCCAATGGGCACCCGGCCATTGAGCACCGTGTGGAATTGTTGTTTTCGGAAGGCGTGGCAAAAAACAAAATCACACTAAGCAAATTTGTGGAAGCCACTTCAACCCGAGCCGCTCAAATTTTTGGCATGTATCCGCAAAAGGGAACCTTAGCGGTGGGAACGGATGCCGATGTGGTCATATTCAATCCAACCACCAAGCACAAAATTTCGGCCAAAACGCACCATATGAATTGCGATTATTCGGCCTACGAAGGCGTAGAAGTTACCGGAAAAACCGAAACCGTGTTCCTACGCGGTCAAAAAGCCATCCATAACAACGAATGTCTCCTAAAACCGGGAACAGGAAAGTTTATTAAACGAGGCCCAACACAATTCTTGGGTTAATTATTCATCATTAATTTTTTTAAACATGCCTAGAAAAGTAAAAAGCGCGCTAATTCAACTGTCCTTGCCCATGACTGAGGGCGAAGGCACCATAGAGGAGATTTGCGAGGCCATGTACGAAAAGCATGTGCCCTACATTCACGAAGCCGGAAAACAAGGGGTGCAAATCCTTTGCTTTCAAGAGATTTTTAATACGCCTTACTTCTGTCCGGGGCAAGACAAAAAATGGTACGAATCTGCTGAGCCGGTTCCCGGTCCCACCGTGGCCAAACTCCAAGAATTCGCCAAGCAGTACGATATGGTCATTATTGCTCCCATTTACGAAAAGGCCATGCCCGGGGTGTTTTATAATACCGCTGCTGTTATTGATGCCGACGGTACCTATCTTGGGAAATACCGCAAAAATCATATTCCTCACACCACCGGCTTTTGGGAGAAATTCTTCTTTAAGCCCGGAAACTTGGGCTATCCGGTGTTCCAAACCAAGTATGCCAAAGTAGGGGTCTATATTTGCTACGACCGCCACTTTCCTGACGGAGCACGTATCTTAGGTCTTAATGGAGCCGAAATCGTGTACAACCCAAGCGCAACCGTTGCCGGACTATCTCAGTACCTATGGAAACTGGAACAACCCGCACACGCTGCTGCCAATGGCTATTTTATGGGGTGTATAAATAGAGTAGGTACCGAAAAGCCGTGGAACTTAGGTAAGTTTTATGGAACCAGCTACTTTGTAGATCCTAGAGGACAAATTTTTGCCGAAGCTTCAGAGGACAACGATGAGCTACTCGTGGCGGAGTTTGATTTGGATATGATTGATGAAGTCCGTTCTACCTGGCAATTCTTTAGGGATCGCCGCCCGGAGACCTATGACAAACTCACCGAACTTTAATTTCTGGTATGGCTGAATTTAAACGTCCGGAGTCCGAAAGCGACTTCCACGAAAACTTCCCGGCTAAAAAGCCGCTCATGAATAAATCGGAGGCTTTTTACGAAAGCTCTCGTTGCCTTTATTGCTACGATGCTCCTTGTATGGACGCTTGTCCAACACACATCGATATCCCCTTGTTTATTAAACAAATCCACACCGGAAATGTAGAAGGAGCAGCCCGCACCATTTACGAAGCCAATTGGTTTGGCAACGCCTGCGGAAAGGTGTGCCCAACCCAAGAACTTTGCGAAGGTGCCTGTGTGTACAACCACCAGGAAATCAAGCCTATCGATATCGGAAGGTTGCAAAACTATGCTACCGAAGCCGTTATGCAAAGCAACAAAACCTTGTTTGCTCCGGGACCCGACAATGGCCATAAAGTAGCCATTATTGGCGCCGGACCCGCAGGGATTGCTACCGCCTGCGAACTTCGGGTCTTAGGATACGATGTCCATATTTTTGAAGCCAAAGACAAGCCTTCAGGGCTTACCGTCTATGGAACGGCGCCTTACAAAATCACCAACGAAGAGGCCTTGCGCGAAATGGACTACCTCCAAAACCAACTGGGTTTTAAAATCCATTTCCGCGCTCCCATCGATAGTCCGGAAAAACTCAAGGAGATTACCGATAACTATGAGGCTGTTTTTCTCGGCCTTGGTTTAGGGGCTACCGCTTGGCTTGGGATTCCCGGAGAGGACCTTCCCGGAGTGGTAGGGGCGGTTGAATTTGTAGAAGAGCTCCGCATGACCAAGCATTCCATGAGGATTCCCGATAGGGTAGTGGTGATTGGCGGTGGCAACACAGCCATGGATGCCGCTTCAGAAAGCGCTAGAATGGGTGCCGAGCAAGTGTATTTGGTCTACCGGCGTACCAAACAAGATATGGGAGCCTACGATTTCGAATATGCAACGGCCTTGTCTGCCGGGGTCAAAGGAGTGTTCGAAGCTTCGCCCTTAGCCATTTTAGGCAAGGAAAAAGCCACCGCAGTCCAATTCAAAAAGACCGACGGCAGCACCTTTGAAATCGAATGCGATTTAGTGATTAAAGCCACCGGACAAGCAAAACAAGGCAAATTCATGGAAATGCTTCCCGAAATCACGCTGGATGCTAAGGGGCGCATTGAAGTGAACGAGCGCTACCAAACCTCAGCCCCAAATTTCTTTGCAGGTGGGGATGCCGTAAACGGAGGCGCCGAAGTAGTCAACGCGGCTTACGAAGGAAAAAAGGCGGCCTTGGGTATCCATCAATTTATCCAAAATAAAACGGTATGAACAAAACAGATCTTTCGATAAATTTTGCCGGAATAAAGTCGCCAAACCCGTTTTGGCTGGCCTCAGCACCACCTACAAACTCCGGATATCAGGTCATGAAAGCCTTTGACGCAGGTTGGGGTGGGGCCGTGTGGAAAACCCTCGGCGTACCCGTCGTGAATGTCTCCAGCCGCTATGGGTCCACCAATTACCGCGATACGCGCATGGCCGGACTCAACAACATTGAGCTCATTACCGATCGTCCCTTGGCCGACAACCTAAAGGAGATTGAGGAAGTAAAAAAATATTTCCCCGACCATGCCGTAATTGCCTCCTTAATGGTAGAGTCCAAAGCCGAATGGCAACAAATCATTAAGGACGTAGAGAACGCAGGAGCCGATGGCATTGAACTCAATTTCGGCTGTCCACACGGAATGTGTGAGCGTGGCATGGGTTCTGCGGTTGGTCAGGAGCCCGAAGTCCTAAATACCATTGTACAATGGGTAATGGAAGCCTCCAACATTCCGGTGATTACCAAGCTAACGCCAAACATATCCGACATTCGCGAGCCGGCATTGGCGGCCGTATCCGGCGGTACCGACGCCTTATCGCTCATCAATACCATCAAAAGCATTGTGGGCATCGATTTGGATACCTACGCGCCTTATCCGGTGGTGGATGGAAAAGGAACCAATGGCGGCTACTGCGGACCGGCCGTAAAGCCCATTGCCTTGCATATGCTTAAAGAGTTGGCCGGCCATCCCGACATCCAAAAAACACCCATTTCGGGCATTGGCGGAATCGAAACCTGGCGCGATGTAGTGGAATTTATCCTCTTGGGCGCTACCTCCGTGCAGGTGTGTACTGCCGTTATGCATTATGGATTTGGCATCGTGCGCGAAATGGAAGCCGGCCTAAGGCAATTCATGTCCGACAAAGGCTACCAAACCATTTATGACTTTGCCGGAAAAGCCGTGCCCAATGTATTGGAATGGAAAAACCTGAACCTCCATTACAAAGTAGTGGCCAGCATCAACGCAGACAAGTGCATAGGCTGTGACCTTTGCCACATTGCCTGTGACGATGGAGCGCACCAGGCCATTGCCTTGCCAGAAAACGGATCCAGAGTACCCGAAATTATTGAGGAGAATTGCGTAGGATGCAACCTATGCTCCTTGGTTTGTCCGGTAGAAGATTGCATAACCATGGAGCGCCGCGACGACGGCAGCCGCTTCGAATCCTGGGAAGAGCGAACCTTAGCCGGAAATGCGCCCAGCAGCTTCAACGACCAAAGAGGCGGTGGGGTAGGCCACTTTGTGCCGCCACCGGCGGACGCGCTAAAAACGCGACGTAAGGACCGCTCCGGAATCCGCAACAAATAAACAGCAAGCCACCTTCGGGTGGCTTTTTTTTGCGGGCCCCGGTTCCAAGAAGGTGGTATGGAATCTATCCGGCCCTTGCCTGCGGCCTCCCTTGCACCCGGCATTTCGTGGCGGCCTGTGGTGGCTTTCCGCGAGAAACGCACTACGATAAAAACAAAAATATTCACCGGCAAACAGTATTCACCGGCAAAAAAATGCAAATGCCTTCCTTCAAGACACAGCGCACTGCCCAAAAAGATTAACTAAATCCTCTTCCTCACCAATGCATTGTCC
>CAZJFM010000072.1:0-2098 GCA_964545365.1 uncultured Candidatus Competibacteraceae bacterium
CTTAGGATCCGCAGTGAGTGGCTGGATACGGAGCGTAGTTTTACTATGGGCGAGGGCCCTACCCTAACCCAATGCCCAAACGCCCTACAACTCAAACCTTAGCTTAAATTCCACTGATTTTTCGTATATTGGCTTTATGGATTTGCGCATGCGACTGGTAATGTTTTTTTGCTTGGTTTCGCTTGGCCTTGGCGCGCAGGCTCCCGTTCCTTTGGGGCCCGACAGCCGCTACCCCCAAGTGTACCGAAACGCCAATTACTTTTCCAAGCATTCCACCCTGCAAGCTCCTAAGGTTTGGAACGATAAGCCTGCCATGATTCTGCCCAAATCCTACGCCGCGTCCATCAAAAAGTATCCCGGTATTCAGGTGAGCGATATGTATTTTCCCGCCGCGCAACCCTTGGTTGGAGGTGCCATTTGGTCCCTTACCGTGGAGCAATCCAATGCCTTAAGACCTCTGAGCATTCGCCCATTCCCCTTCTTCACGGATCTCTTTCCTTTCGGTCTGCGGTAACTTGCCTCGATGGGTCGGTACATCGAAGATTGCCTAAGCCGGCTTACTGCTTCACCAAACGGCCCGCGTGAATGGGGGTGCTTCCCTCAAAAATCAATAAAATATAAGAGCCCTTTGCCACGGAGGAAAGGTCCAAGCGAAACGCGTTACCCGAAGCTAAGCCATCAAAGCTATGCACCATGCGTCCTTGCCCATCCAACAAAGTAACCCTCGGTTGCTTAAGGGCTTGCTTCAATTTCAAATCCACATGGTCTATGGCCGGATTCGGCCCCATGCGTACCGATAGCTCGGGCGAGGAGTCGAGTCCGGCAAAGCGGTCCACCAAAGCCAAAACGCTTAGGCCTACGTCCACGCCCCAGTTGTGGTAAATGGGCGTCCACTCTCCCAAATACTGTTCCCAGGCGGTCCTTGGGCGGTTGGGGTCGCCGTCGGTGCTGCTCCATAGGGCAATGGTATCGCTGGAATGCACCAAATCCAATACGATTCCTGCCGCAAAATTACGGATGGCAATGTCGCCCTCTGGCTCCCACAAGTACACGCTGGCATCAAAAACAGAAGAGGTATCCACATCGCTCAAAAACAAGGTGTCGGCCGCTAAAAGCCGATTGGGAAACAGCCTATTGCTGTCTACTACCGTACCGGCCGTATCGCAATCGTACCAAGCCAAAACAAGGCGGCTGCTGTCCTCGGGAAGCGAGTTTTGGGCCTTATAGGCAAACCAAAACAAAAAACCGCTCACCCCTATTGCGGAGTCCACCCTAAACTCCTGTACTTTGGCGTATTCGCCATAACCGCTGGTTCCGGACAAAAAGCCGCCGTTGGGTGCGGCATACAAGGTGATTTGATCTTCCAAAAAGTCTGCATGCAAGGTGTCGGTTACGGCCTTAAAGCTTGGCCCCTGTCCTACCTGACCTTTAAATGGAGTGGGAAGGGCTGTTTTGGGGCTTTGTTGTGCCCAAAGGCCTTGAAAGCAAGCCATTCCTAAGAGAAAAAGTATAATTCGCGTCATAATTTGATGAGCAGTTTTTTATGGCTTTGCCCCGCTACGCGCAGCTGCAGCACATAAGTTCCGGAAGGAATGCCTTCCAATGACAGGTAGTTTCCTTGGCCCTTCAGCAACAAACGGCCCTGCATATCCCATAGATGCACATTTTCCGTTTGCGGATGCATGTGGAGGTCTGAACCCGCCGGATTCGGCCAGAAAAGAGGGGCTTGATTGTCCGTTAATGCATCTTCCAGTCCGGTAAAATAAGAGGCGCGCATGCTTAGGCTCACATCCCACAATTGAATGGGGCTTTGGCCATCCACCAGGCTGTCAAATACGCCATTTCCGTTGCAATCGGCATAAAAATCTCCGCCCGAAGGGCTTGGCAATTCCAATTGATACCCCAACCAATACCCAAAAGATTGCGGATAAAAATCGCTGTTTAGCGCTTGAATTTGGCCTTGGCAGGTATCTTTTATGGGATGCAGATTGGCCACCCAAAGGCTGTCGCCGGAACCCAGGTTTACAAAGCGCAAGCGAAGGCCAAAGGAAGTGTCCGGGCCAATGCGGTAAGGCATTTTGAACCAAATACGCTGGGC
>CAZJFM010000072.1:2198-10054 GCA_964545365.1 uncultured Candidatus Competibacteraceae bacterium
CGGCCAAATTAAAGGTACGCTGTCCTGCCTTTTGAGCCGGAGCCTCCGCACTCCTCCAAGTTCCAGCGGGGACTTTTCCGAGGGGGAGTTGTTGAGCCTTTAGACAAAAGGCAAAACAAAAGGCTATAAAAAGAGGCAGGCGAGTACTCATAGGCGTTAAAAGGACTTGCTTTCCAGCAGCGTTTTGAGTCCTTCGTGAAGTTTAATGCGGGGCCTTTGCAGCAACTGATCCATTTTGGTGGTATCCGGCAAACGGCGGGTCATATCGCCTTCCGGTAAAGGGGGCAAATGTTTCAAGGTGGAGGATGATTTAGTGACGTCAATAATGACTTCTGCCAACTCCTTAATGGTGACTTCAATGTTTCCACCCACATTCACCACATCGTTGATGAACATATCTTTTTCGAAGGCGGCATAGCAGGCGTCTATATTGTCTTTTATAAAACAAAAGGTGCGCGTTTGCTGTCCGTCGCCATAAATGGTGAGGGGCTTGCCCTCTAGAGCCAAATGCATAAAACGGCTAACGACGAAATCACGGCTTTGTTTTGGACCATAGGTATTGAAAAACCGAAAAATGGTGTATTCCAGGCCATATTCTTGGTAATAACTGCGGAGAAAAGATTCGCCAATATTTTTAACCACGGCATAAGGCAAGCGTGAGTTTAGAGGAGTAGTGCGCTCATTTTGAGGGAACTCCACCGGCTCACCATATACTTCCGAAGAGGAACTGAAAAATACCCGTTTTACTCCAGTGTTCTTGGAAAGTTTTAGGATGTTTTCAATGCCATGAATGTCGTTCAACACCGAAACCGGATTGGCCAATGTGCGCTTAACCCCAACCAATGCCGCATAGTGAAACACATAATCGAACTTAAAAGCATAAAAAATGCTGCTGATGTCTTCAAATACATTTACGTCGCACTTTATGAAACGAACGTTGGGGTACTGCTCCGGATTGGGTAGTTTGGCCGGCTCCCCGGTCCTGAAATTATCAACCACCACCACTTGATGTTCGGGGTTTTGGGCCAATCGCTCGGCCATGTTGGCTCCAATAAAACCGGCGCCTCCGGTGAGTAAAATATGCTTGCTCATGCGCTCAAAAGTTGTGCTTACGTAGGTTCATTAAATAGGTTCCGTACCCTGACTTTTCCAAAGGTCGGGCTATTTCCATCAATTGTTCGTTAGAAATAAAGCCTTTTCTCCAAGCAATTTCTTCTATGCAGCCCACTTTAAGGCCTTGGCGTTCTTCAATAACCTGCACAAACTGCGAAGCCTGCATTAAGGAGGGGAAAGTGCCGGTATCTAGCCAAGCGGTTCCTCGCTCCAAAATCTGCACTTTAAGCCGTCCTTGCTTCAAATACTCCTTGTTTACATCGGTAATCTCATATTCGCCTCGGGCACTTGGCTTTAAATGCTCGGCAATAGAAATCACGTCGTTGCTGTAAAAGTAAAGGCCGGGAACGGCAAAGTTGCTTTTGGGGTACTCTGGCTTCTCTTCCAAGGAAAGTACCTTTCCATTTTCGTCAAAATCTACCACACCATAGCGGTGGGGGTCGGTAACGTGATAGGCAAATACAGTACCTCCATCGGGGTTCTCCAAGTTGGCCAGCTGGCGACCTAAGCCGCTACCATAAAATATATTATCGCCCAACACCAGGGCCACCGAGTCATTTCCTATAAAGGATTTACCAATTACAAAGGCTTGTGCCAAACCGTTTGGGACTTCTTGGATGGCAAACTCAAAAGTACACCCCAGGCGAGAACCATCGCCCAACAAACGCTTAAAGCCGGCTTGGTCTTCCGGAGTTGAGATGATTAGAATTTCTCGAATTCCTGCCATCATAAGCACCGACAAGGGATAATAAATCATGGGCTTGTCGTACACCGGCATCAATTGTTTGGAAATGCCTAAAGTAATGGGGTAAAGTCGCGTTCCAGAGCCTCCGGCCAAAATAATGCCTTTCATGTCTTAGGTGGGTTTTGGTTTTATTTTTCCGGTTCTAAAGATCCGTGTTTTGCATAGTTTTTGTCTATCTCTTTCTTTTGAAAGCCTATGAGCATGGCCGGCAGCAGGGTAAGGTTGGTAAACATAGCTACCAAAAGAGTTAAACTCACCAACATACCAAGCGCCACCGTACCACCAAACTCCGAGGCCATAAATATGGAGAATCCAAAGAAAAGAATTATAGAGGTATAAGTCATGCTTAAGCCTGTTTCGCCAAGGGCTCTGTAGACCGACTCTCTAATATTTCCCTTGGTATGCCATAATTCCTGACGATATCTGGACAAGAAGTGAATGGTATCGTCCACCGAAATCCCAAAAGCAACACTAAAAATCAAAGAAGTGGAGGCCTTAAGCGGAATGCCCAACCAGCCCATAGCTCCGGCCGTAAACAAAAGCGGCAACAGGTTAGGGATTAAAGAAATAAGCACCATTTTTGGTGACTTAAACATCACCGACATCAATACCGCTATCAAGGTCATGGCCACCAACAGACTCACAAATAAATTTCGCACCAAATAGTCGGTGGCTTTCATCATAACTACCGATGCTCCGGTAAAGCTCACCTGCATGTCGGTACCCTCAAACAGTTTGTCCGCTACTCGTCCTATATCCGAAGATAAATGGTTCAATTCGTAGGTTCCAACATCGGCCAGTCGGGCACGAATCCGCACAAACTGCCGTGTGCTGTCGACATACATATTCAGTAAAGAATCTTGACGGGTGGTACTTCGGCTCAGGTAAGACCTCAACAAGCCCATGTCCAGCTGACTTGGCAGGGCATAAAAGTCCGGACTTCCCTTGTAAAGCGCCTGATTGGAGTATTTGATTAGTTCCACCATACTCACCGGACGAGAAATACCCGGGCGCGCCCACATGCTGTCTTGCAAATCCGAAATGCGCTCCCACAAGTCTTTATCCCGTTCAAGACGCCTAGGCTTTCCCGTGTTTATCATCACCTCAAAAGGCATAACGCCTTCGAAATGCTGCTCAAAAAAGGTCAAATCTTTAAACACTGGGCTATTCCTTGGAATGTCGTCTGAAATTTTTCCACTAGGCTCAATCTGCACGGCCCCGGCCAAAGCAAGCCCTGCCACTATTGCACTCAAGGCAAACACCCACTTGCGCTGGCGGGCCGCCGTTACCACCAACCATTTGTTCAAAAAACCGGCACCTTTTCGCTTTAAATGCTTCAACTGCACACCGCCCGGAGGTGGCAAAAAGCTAAAACAAACCGGTATCATTACCAGAGAGAGCACAAAAAGCACCAAAATGCTCAAAAAAGCTACAATACCAAACTCTACCAGCACATTGGCATTCGTAATAACCAGGGTTCCAAACCCGGTGGCCGTGGTTAAATTGGTTAAAAAAATCGCCTTGCCCGACTTGTACACCATCCGGCTCAAAGCCTTCATTTTGTTGTGGTGCATTTGGTACTCCTGATGGTATTTATTGATTAAATAAACAGCATTAGGGATACCTATAACAATCAGTAAGGGAGGAATTAAGCCGGTTAGCGAGGTAATCATGTAGCCAAACAAACCCATAATGGCTGAGCTCCAAACCACCCCCATGCCCACCACCGCCAAAGGAACCAAAATGGAGGTAAGGGAACGAAAGAAAAACCAAAGCACCAAGGAAGTAACCAAGGCTGCCAATAAAATAAAGAGCACAATTTCCCGACTCGATTGCCGTATCGTTTCCGTACGAATAAAAGGCAACCCAGAAATCCTCAGGTTCTTTCCGCTCTGGCGCTCGTAGGTATCAATCACCTCCAACATGTCCGAAACCACCCTTTCCCGCTCCTCGGTATGAATCACCTGCTCGTCCAAGCCGGCAAACAGCATAAATACTTGCCGACTGCTGTCCCACAATACCGATTCATAAAAAGGCAAACTGTCCAGTATAGCCCTACTCAAGCGGCTTCCGTCCAAGCGAAGGCTCTCAAAGTTCTTTAGGCTGTCGTTGCGCCTCAGCTCCATGGCAGAAAGCAAACTCAAGGTCCAGTCTACCTTATGCACCGCGCGCAAACTCTGCTCCAGACTTTGCCACTGCACCAAGTGTTTGGCATCAAAAAAGTTGGTATGGTCTACCGCCATAACCACCGCATTGGCCTCTTCGCCAAAGGTGGAACGAAAGTTTTGGTATTCAATCCAAGTGCTGTCTTCCGAAGGCAATACCTGCCCAGGAGCATAGCTCATCCGGGCATCTTTGGCAAAAAAGGCCATTAGCCCGGTACTGAACAGTACCGCAAAAAACAGCCAAATACGCTGCCGAATAATAAAAGAAGCTAAGGATGCCCACATCGTTTTTGAGTGGCAACGAAGGTACGTACAACAGGCAATTAGGCAAAATATACCGAGTATTCCCTAAGCCCAACCGTCAAAATATCTCATATTTGCATCATGCGAACCCGGCGTTTTGCCCTACGTATGGCCTGGCGGTACCTTTTCTCTAAGAAAAGCAGAAACGCCATTCACTTAATTACCGGCTTGTCTATGCTGGCCATTGGTGTGGTTTCCGCAGCGCTGGTTATTCTGCTCTCAGCCTTTAACGGACTCGAATGGAAGGTCATTGGCATGTTCGACCTGCTCGACCCTCCCTTACTGGTGCAACCGGCCGAAGGCAAACGCCAAGAACTAAGCGCCGAGCAGGAAGCCGCCTTAAACCAACATCCGGATTTGGCCGGTTTTAGCCGAGTGCTCGAAGAAAGCGTGCTCTTTACCTACGGAACCCAACAAAAGGTAGGACAAATCAAGGGCATTGAACCCATTTTTTTGGAGCAAGTGGCCTTAGATACGCTGCTTATTTCCGGAAGCCTCCCAAAACCGCAAAGCAAAGGCCCTTCACAAACCTTGCTTGGACAAGGGCTCGCCACCTCCTTAGGCATTCGCATTGGCGAACCTTTTAAACAGCTGGTGGCGTATTGCCCCAAAAGCGGAGGAATTGACCTGTTTCAACCTTTTCGAGACCTAAGCCTCAATCCCTCCGGCATTTTTTTTATTCCCCAAGAAAGCAACGAAACCCTTGCCCTGCTTGACCTGGAAGAGGCACAAAAACTCACCGGATCCGGAAAAAAAATCAGCGCCATATACCTGTACCCAACAAGCGGAGCCGACCTCATCCCTCTCCAAGAACAAGTCTCCCAACTCCTAGGCGAGGATTGGACCGTAAAAAACCGACTGGAACAACATGCCCTTATCTACAAAATCCTCCGCACCGAAAAGCTGGCCGTTTTTTTAATCGTGGCTTTTATCATGCTCATTGCCAGCTTTAATCTTATGAGTGTGCAAACGCTTTTGGTGGTCGAAAAGCGCAAAGACCTGATGGTTTTATGGTCCCTTGGCGCACACGCCGGCATGCTGCGCAGCATTTTTACCTTGCTGGGAACCCTCGTTTCCTTTTTGGGATGCATCGCCGGAATGCTGCTGGGGTTAGCCGTTGTCGGCCTCCAAGCCCTCACCGGCTGGTACCCCCTCAACGCCGCCGGAGAACCCTACCCGGTGGTGGTCTATTTCAGCGATTTAGCCCTCGTTTTCGCTACCGTTTTCTCCGTGGGACTCCTCATTTCTTGGTGGCGCATGCAGCTGGTAAAATTCAAAAAAGAAGACGCCATCCAAGTCCTCAAATGAGTTTGAAACACCGTGATTATTATCAAAAATCAATCTTTCACGACTTAGCAGCCGGTGCCAAAAACATCAAGCAAAAGCGGTTGAATTAGGCTATTTTCATGTGTTCATCTTGATGGAAAAGTCAGGGCCGGACATGCTTTCTGAATAGGCATAAATTTAAGTTCTAAATCTTTTTTAACCTGCTCCCCACGGAGCACTCCGCCCCGGGGCGAGCCGATAGCCGGACGAAGTAAAGCTTTGCTGCGGCTTGGCGGGTGGAGGCCCCCGAGCATTCGGGGGACCCCGCACCGCTTAGCCGCAGCTTAGCTTTACGAGGCCGCTAAAGGGGAGCACCGGATAGGCGGCCAAACTAAAAAACCAAAGACCGTTGACGCTTTGTGTTTTCAAGACAAATTCCCTGA
Organism: uncultured Candidatus Competibacteraceae bacterium; assembly: GCA_964545365.1. Taxonomy (GTDB): domain Bacteria; phylum Bacteroidota; class Bacteroidia; order CAIKAF01; family CAIKAF01; genus CAIKAF01. The sequence continues at coordinate 8,234 of CAZJFM010000072.1, forward strand.
CCGCAGCGTCAGGGTTTATAATCCTGACCGTAGCGTCAGGACAGAATCGCCGCCAGAATAGCAACGCGTCAACGGTCTCATTTTATTTATAGCACCACACAAGTTTTCGCTTGCCACAAAGGGCTGAGGCGGCATGGCTTTATAGGGTATAATTTACGATTCATTAGCGCTGTTTCCTGACCGTACCTGTCTGGTTGTCTGCATTGGCTATCCCAACAGGTCAACCCTATCTGCGGGTCGGGCAATTACAGCCATTGGCCCCTTTATAACGATAGGGCGTTGCAATAGCTCCGGATGGTCCGCCAAACGCTCCAATGCGGTGGCATGGTCGGGCAGCTCCGCACCAAACAACGCTTTGTACTTGGGATCTTTGAGCCGCAGCATCTCCGTTGCCTCCAAACCCAACAAATGACTGAGCTCTTCGAGCTCTTCCAAACTTGGGGGATTTTTTAGGTATTCAATGACCTTAATGTCGCCGCCCTTTTTCAATAAAAGTCCCAGCGCTTCCCGGCTTTTGCCGCAGCGGGGATTATGGAAAATGGTATATCGATTCTTGGCCATTAGCTCAAAAGATATGCTTTTAGGAAACCGTCCAAATCTCCATCCAACACGGCTTGGGCATTGGAGGTTTCGTGTTCGGTGCGTAGGTCCTTCACCATTTTGTAGGGATGAAGCACATAACTGCGGATTTGGCTTCCCCACTCAATCTTCTTTTTGTTGCCTTCTACCTCAGCGCGGGCCTCGTTGCGCTTTCTCATTTCTACCTCATAAAGCTGAGACTTGAGCAAACGAACGGCGTTCTCCTTGTTTTGAAGCTGACTACGGCTTTCTTGGTTTTTAATAATGATGCCCGAGGGCTTGTGGTAAAGACGCACTGCAGTTTCTACCTTGTTTACGTTCTGACCGCCCGCACCACCGGAACGAAAGGTTTCCCATTCGATATCGGCATCTTTTACCTCAATATCTATGGTGTCGTCTACCACGGGATACACATACACCGAAGCAAAGCTGGTATGTCGTTTGGCGTTGGCATCAAAGGGTGAAATCCGCACCAAGCGGTGTACCCCATTTTCGCCCTTGAGGTAACCGTAGGCATATTCACCATCAAATTGCAGGGTTACGGACTTAATGCCGGCAACGTCACCTTCTACAAAGTCGGTTTCTTTTACCGAATACCCGTGCTTTTCTCCCCACATAAGGTACATGCGCATGAGTATAGATGCCCAGTCACAGCTTTCGGTTCCGCCGGCGCCTGCGGTAATTTGCACCACAGCACTCATGGCATCTTCCTTGCCGGAAAGCATTTTCTTGAACTCCAAGGCCTCTAAGGCCTCTTCTGCGGAAGCGGCAGCGGCTTCCACATCGGCTTCTTCTGCCTCTCCTTCTTTAAAAAAGTCAAACAAGACCTGCACGTCTTCTAAGCTTTGCTGTGCATGCTCAAACTCTTTAATGAGCTTTTCTTTGGTTCGAATAGATTTTTCGACCAATTCAGCTGCTTTAGGGTCGTTCCAAAAGTCCGGGTCTTGCCTTTTAAGGTTTTCTTCTTCCAGCGCTACTTGTTTGCCGGGTATGTCAAAGTGACCCCCTCAGCGCTTCCAGGCGCTTCAAAAGTCCTTTGATATGGTCTTGCGTGATGGCCATTCCAAAGCTTTATTTAGGTTATACATACGCAACGGAACCTAGTGTTCCGATCTGTATCGCAGCAAAGATAATAGAATAAGCGGGCGCGGTGAATGATGAGGTAAAGAGGCAACATCTTGCGTCTCTCGCGTCTCTCATGACGAAGTAAAGACGCAACATCTTGCGTCTCTCCCGTCTCTC